>JAJUJY010000065.1 GCA_029265085.1 Chloroflexota bacterium | reverse complement strand
GCGACAATTCCAATCCATTGAAGTATTACAAAACCAATCACTTTTTACCTATACGCATATTATTTCAAGAATCTAATAAACCACGCAAAACAAATTCCGCAACCATCTTGGGGGGGATCCAATAGCTGCCATCATCGGCAATATTCGAGGCGGTTCCCATATAAATCGTCATCACCAGGTTGGTCAAAGAAGGAAGATCACCCTGCCGAAAAATTCCTTGTTCAAGCCCAGGCAAGAGAACCTGCTGCTGGACCAACCCGCCGAGCGGTTGATACGCCAGAAACATGGCCTGCTTAAATTCCAGGCTGGAGCCATAAATATTGCCAATCATCACCCGCGACCGAGCCAGATGACGCGCACCGAAGGCAAACCCGGCCTCATAAAACTTCTCCAAACGCTGAATCGGTTCTGCAACAGACAGCACCTGGGGAGCAATCCATTCGTAATGCAGCTTGCCGGTATCCGCAATTAAAGCCAGCATCAATTCCTGTTTCGATGGGAAATAATTATAGATCGTCCCTTTGGCAAAGCCGGCATTCAATGAGATATGGTTAATATTTGCTCCAATATATCCTTGTGCAGCAAATTCTCTCGCCGCGGACTCAAGTAAATCCAGGCGAGTTCGATTCAACAAATTTTCTCGTTCATCCGCTTTGATTCTCGGCATACTTGCTCCTTAATATGGGTGACCACCCACCCATATTATCCGCGATTTTCAATAATTTGTCAAGCCAATAATCGAGAAAAGACCCGTTTGATCAGGTCGATTTTTCAGTGCCCCTTCTCCCGCTGCGCCTTACGGCAGGGGAATTCGAAATTGATCCTTTTCGAAAATCCCTGTTACCCTCAAAACTGAGCAGAGCAACAAAAAAACCACCCGGCAAAGGTGGTTTTATGAAGGTGCCCCCGCGCCCGCTGCGCCTAACGGCAGGAGAATTCGAAATAGATCCTTTTCCAAAATCCCTGTTACCCTCAAAACTGAGCAGAGCAACAGAAAAACCACCCGGCAAAGGTGGTTTTGTGAAGGTGCCCCCGCGCCCGCTGCGCCTTACGGCAGGGGAATTCGAAATAGATCCTTTTCCAAAATCCCTGTTACCCTCAAAACTGAGCAGAGCAACAGAAAAACCACCCGGCAAAGGTGGTTTTGTGAAGGTGCCCCCAGGGGAATTCGAATCCCCGTTTTGGCCTTGAGAGGGCCACGTCCTGGGCCGCTAGACGATGGGGGCCTGCAACGCGCAAGATTTTATCATGCTCTTAGTTGCTTGTCAACGCTCATTGACTTGAATATGCAGGCATGCTATCATTATTTACATCATTTTGCATTTATCCGCCTTTATTTCTTTGCACTTTAACATTTTTCCAGGGATTTATTCAAAGGAGTTATTATGAGCATTGATTTCATTGTTCGTTTAATTGGAATGGTTATTTTTTGTGTCATTGGTGTAATTTGGGGCTCCTCCCTGGGTGAAATAGCCAATGCAAAGCCCGATGCTGCCACATTTTCTGTGGAACAATATGCTTTTACCATTGGATTGGTTGGAGCATTAATTGGTTTAATCCTCACGCCATTTATAACCACCCGCCCTGTCCGTGCAATTCGATCGATTCTTTCCAGGGTTTCCGCACAGACACTTTTTTCAGCATTATTTGGCTTAATTGCGGGATTATTAATCGCAGCATTGTTAGCATTTCCGCTATCTCGCCTGCCGTCACCATTCGGAGAGATTTTCCCATTTTTGGGAGTTTTATTGTTTGGGTACCTGGGTGTATCTGTCTTCGCAATGCGCCAGACGGATTTATTCAACGTGTTTTCATCATTTCGCGGAGGACACAGCCAGCCCCAGACTCAACCCGCAGCCGAAGGAGCTTCTACCAATTGGGCTGAAGCGCGCACTATTTTACTTGATACCAGTGTTATTATTGACGGTCGGATTGCAGATATTGCCCGGACCGGTTTTTTGCCTGGCTCGCTATTGATTCCGCGCTTTGTGCTCAACGAGCTGCAATATATTGCTGACTCACCAGACAGCCTTCGGCGCCAGCGCGGCCGCCGCGGCATGGAAGTGCTTGCCCAGCTGCAAAAAGAGCCCATCATTCCGGTTCGCATTACCGATATCGATGTGGAAGGGGTTCGCGAGGTGGATGATAAACTGGTCATCCTGGCACGGCAAATGCGCTGCCCGATCCTGACCAATGACTACAATTTGAATCGAATTGCCGAGCTGCAAGGCGTTAATGTATTGAACGTAAACGAATTAGCCAATGCGGTCAAATCCATATTGTTACCCGGAGAGACTTTGATCATCCGTGTCATTCAAGATGGCAAGGAGTTAAATCAAGGCGTTGGCTACATGGATGACGGCACAATGGTCGTGGTCGAAAATGGCCGTGAATATATGAATCGCGAAATACATGTTACGGTAACCAAAGTACTGCAAACCGCAGCCGGCCGCATGATTTTTGCACGCCCCGAATAGCAGGATATTCGGCAGGAGACAACTAAATATGACTTTGAAGGTTTACAATACGCTCACCCGGAAAAAAGAAGCGTTTGAAACGTTGGAACCGGGTAAAGTCCGCATGTATGTTTGCGGACCAACCGTTTATGCGAAAGCACATGTTGGCCATGCGATGTCCGCATTGGTCTTTGATATGATTCGCCGTTACCTGGAATATCGTGGATTCCAGGTCCTTTTTGCCATGAACTATACCGATGTGGATGATAAAATCATCGCCCGCGCCAACCAATCTGGTGAGGACCCTTTCGTTTTTGCAAACCGCTTTATCGATGACTACCGCCAAAACCTAGAAGCCCTCAACGTTAAGACGGCCACGATCAATCCGCGCGCTACACAAGAAATTGCGCAAATTATAACCATTGTCCAGGGCTTAATAGATCGCGACAATGCCTATGCGGTTGATGGCGATGTGTATTTTCGGGTCAACAGCGATGCAGATTACGGCAAGCTCTCCGGTCGAAAGGTCGATGAAATGCTGGCTGGAGCACGTATCGAAGTGGATGATCGAAAAGAACACCCCATGGATTTTGCTCTCTGGAAAGCCGCCAAACCCGGTGAACCCGCCTGGGATAGCCCCTGGGGAGCGGGTCGTCCTGGCTGGCATATCGAGTGCTCAGCAATGAATATCCACCACCTGGGTGAGCAAATTGACATTCATGGCGGCGGCAATGATTTAATTTTCCCCCACCACGAAAATGAAATTGCCCAATCAGAGTCTTTCACCGGCAAACCCTTTGCCCGCTATTGGATGCATAACGGTATGCTTCAATTAGGCGGAGAAAAAATGTCTAAGTCATCAGGCAAATTGGTAACGATTGAAGATTTTTTGTCCAACCATTCCGCCGATGCACTGCGTTTTACGGTGCTTAATTCAGGATACCGCAACCCGCTCAGCTTTAGTGAAGAGATCATCCAACAATCTGAACGGGCTTTAGAGCGGCTGCAATCCGCTTTGCGCCCTGCCCTGCCTGGCGCGATAGGTGCAGCACCCGAAGCCTTGCTGACCTTAACAAACCAGATGAAAGCCTCCCAGGCTGGATTTATTGATACCATGGATGATGATTTAAACACTGCGGGAGGATTGGGATCAATTTTCGAACTGGTTAGAGCCATAAACCAGGCTCGGGCTGCCGGGGCAACAGATGATGAAATAATTGAAGCACAAAAATTGCTGCGTGAATTAACTTTGGTGCTTGGCTTAACCTTACAAACCAAGAATGAGACTGGCGGTGACGCTGCACCATTGTTGGATTTACTGCTTGAACTGCGCGGCGAGCTGCGCAAGCAAAAATTATGGCCTTTAAGTGACCGGATTCGTGACCGGCTTGCTGAGTTAGGCTATATAATCGAAGATTCAAAAGAAGGCAGCACCTGGAGGCAAGCTTAATTATGAAAGAATGGATCACCGGGCGAAACCCGGTTTACGAAGTGTTTCGAGCGCGGCGCCGCCAGGTATTTCGCCTGTTGGTGGCTGCAGGCGTCGAAGAAAAAGGCCGGATGGCTGAAATCCTCCAACTGGCCGCTCAAAGGAAAATTCCCATCGAGCGTGTGCAGCGCCAACGATTGGACTCTATGGCGGAAAACCATCAGGGTGTTGCGCTGGAAGCCAGCCAATACCCCTACGCAGCACTGGCAGATATCCTGGCCAATGCCAAAGCCAAAGAAGAACCAATGTTCATATTGCTGTTAGACATGCTGCAAAATCCGCAAAATCTGGGAACATTGCTCAGAACCAGCGAAGCAGCCGGAATTCACGGAGTCATCATTCCATTGCGGCGAACCGCAGAAGTAACCCCCGCGGTTGTTCATGCTTCTTCTGGTGCGACCGAACATATGCTGGTTGCACAGGCTAATCTTGCTCAAGCAATCGACGAATTAAAAGAAGAAGGTGCCTGGGTTGTGGGTCTGGAAGGGGGAGCCGGTTCACAGCCGATTGACCGTGCCCCGTTGGACGGTCCGTTAGCCCTGGTAGTTGGAAATGAAGGCGAAGGGATGCGCCAACTCATTCGCCAAAAATGTGATTTTATTGCCCGCCTGCCCATGCACGGAAAAGTCGATTCCTTAAATGCAGCGGTCGCTGGCTCTATCAGCATCTATCTGGCGCTCCAGGCGCGCAGTGCCCGGTTAGCAGGGAAATAATTACTTCACATGAATGAGAAATTAAGTCCGAGTGCCCAAAAAGTGCAGGCTGCGCTTGAAAAAATTGGCTTACCATGCCAGGTGATCGAATTACCGGATTCCACCCGATCTTCACTGGAAGCTGCCAACGCCATCGGCTGCACATTGGGGCAAATTGTCAAATCGCTGGTTTTCCGCACGAAACCGAGCGGTAAAGCCGTCTTAATTCTGGCCAGCGGAACGAACCGGGTGGACGAAAAGCGAATTGAAACTTACCTTGGCGAAATGCTAGAAAAAGCCGACGCCGATTTTGTGCGCGAGCAAACCGGTTTTGCCATTGGCGGGATTCCCCCACTTGGACATCTCAACCCGCTGACCACGTTGATTGATCAAGACCTGTTGCAGTACGAAGAAGTTTGGGCTGCGGCCGGAACACCCCACGCTGTATTTCGCCTCGCTCCATCCGATTTGCAGCGCATGACCAGCGGAATGATTACATCGATAAAAAAATAATCTCCCGTTCCGTGCAATCTCTAAAAGTGGTTGTTTTTTATTAAGTTCACTAAGTTTATGCATATTAACACAATTCTGAGATTGTAATGCTATAATTTTTGTGTACTTTGCGAAACAATGACCCATAGGGAAAAGGAGAATAAATTATGATGATCAGCAAAGAATTAAATGATGCCATCAATGGTCAGATTGGCCGTGAGTTTGGCGCTTCCTTACAATATATCAATATAGCCACCTATTTCGATGGTGAGGCTCTCCCTAAAATAGCCGAATTCTTTTACAAACAGGCCGAAGAAGAACACGAACACGCGATGAAATTTGTGAAATATATTGTGGATACGGGTGGGGAAGTTCGTATTCCGCCTGTGGCAGCGCCGAAATCCACTTTTGCCTCGGCTGAAGAAGCATTTCAACTCTCGATGGAATGGGAAATGGAAGTCACCAAACAGGTCAACAACCTGATGGATATTGCTCATAATGAAAAAGACTATGCAGCACAGAACTTCCTTAACTGGTTTGTAGAAGAGCAAATCGAAGAAGTGAGCTCAATGGATGCCCTGCTGCGAATTGTCAAACGCGCTGGCGAAAAGAATTTAATTATGCTGGAAGCATATATTTCCCACAAATAATTTTTTTTAGAAATAAAATCAATGGGCTGTGGATTTGGTCACAGCCCATTGATTATTTAATGGTTCATTCCATTATTTCAGCACAAAAGCCCAGATTACCCAGGCAATCAGCACCAAAACACCAAACCCAAAGCGGGCTAATACTCCCCACCCGCAGCCTAAAGCCATGCTCTTGGTGGATTCCCAGGCTTTGCGCCAATCTTTCATGCGAAAATATTCTACAGCAAACATCGCTCCCAAACCAATGGCCAAACCACCCAAAGGTGTCAACAGTGCACTGCCGATCAGGACACCTACCAGGGAAACCCCAATGGCCAGCCAACTGGTACCGACCCGGCGGGCATTCCCCCCCATAAAGATATTATCCATCAACCCGCCAACCACCGTCAAAACACTGATAATAGCCATCATAATCCAGGCGGTGGCATCAAAACCATCCACAATTCCATAGACCAATGCACCAATCCACATCACCCACAAACCGGGCAAAAATGGCAGCACAAGACTAAACAGCCCACCTACCATCACACTGGTGATAATGACCATGAAAACGATGCTGCTAACTTCTTGCATAAGGTTAATTATCCTTCCGGCCGGATCACATCCACCCCACCCATCCAGGGGCGCAGTACATCCGGCACAATAATCGATCCATCTGCCTGTTGATAATTTTCAAGCACAGCAATCATCGTACGCGGCATACCTAAACCTGAGCCGTTCAGTGTATGAACCAACCTGGCTTTGCCGCCATCGGCAGGACGATATTTGATGTTTGCCCGGCGCGCCTGGAAATCGCCTACATTGGAAACCGATGAGACTTCCAACCATTCACCACAGCCCGGTGCCCAGACTTCAATATCATAGGTAATCCCTGAGTTAAAGCCAATGTCACCCGTACACAACTGGACAACCCGGTAAGTTAAGCCCAACTGCTTGCATGTTTCTTCCGCATCTGCCAGCATCTTTGCCAGTTCATTCATCGACTCTTCCGGTTTACAGAAGGTGTACATCTCCACCTTATCAAACTGGTGGCCGCGTTTAATACCACGCACATCCCGCCCAGCACTCATTTTTTCACGGCGAAAACATGGGGTATATGCCGTGTAGCGGCGCGGCAGAGTTGTTTCTTCCAGGATTTCTTCCATGTGCATACCGGTCAGAGGAACCTCGGCAGTCGGCACATTCCAAAAATCTTCCTCCACATCATGATAAAGATTTTCGGCAAATTTTGGCAGCTGTCCGGCTGCATAAAGCGTTGCGCCTTTGACCATGAATGGCAAATATTTTTCCAAGTAACCCTGGCGAATATGCAATTCCAACATATAGGCAATCAATGCCCGCTGTAAGCGAGCACCAGGGCCGCTCAAAATATAAAACCGCGAACCAGTGATTTTCACACCCCGGTCAAAATCAATAATACCCAGTCTGGGACCCAGGTCCCAATGCGGTTGAGGTTCAAAATCAAACGCAGGAATTTGGCCTTCTTGCCGGACAACCTGATTGTCATGTTCACCGGTTCCATAAGGTGTTTGCGGGAATGGGATATTCGGAATCCCCATAACAATCTCTTGCAGCTCGGTTTCCACCTGGCGGACCTGCTCATCCAACGCTGCAATCCGGTCGCCAACCTGGCGCATTGCATCGATTTTTGCCTGGCGCTCTTGCGGATCCTTCATTTTGCCGATCTCTTTCGAAACCGCATTGCGTTCGGCCTTCAAAGTCTCCACCTCGGCGATCAATGAACGCCGATCAGCATCTTTCTGCTGCACAAGCTCAACCACCGCGGCATCCATCTGGCGGTCTTGCAGGGCTTTCTTTACTATCTCGGGCTTTTCACGAATCAAATTGATATCTAACATGTCACATTCCTCCTTGCAGGTTTAAATAGAATCCCCCTCGCCTACGCAGGACGAGGGGGGACAGCTCGTGGTGCCACCTGCATTCGCCGCTCAATCGTGATTCGCGGCCTCGTTACGGAGATAACGGCTCCAGCCGGCCCTCTTACGGCAGTGGATGCACCTGCCCCTCCAAGGACGATCCGCCCAATTTGGGCGACCAGGATGGATTTCACGGGAAGCACTTGCCAGCTCACACCAACCGCTGACTCTCTGAAAAGGCTGCCAGTTACTTAACCCTGGGTTAATCTTTCGTATCTCGAATTATACCTGAGCGAGAAAGGATGTCAAGCAGTGGTTTCCTAAAATCTACGATCATCAGTACAATCATTATATGCAAATCGATTTATGCAAACGCACAACGTCAGGAGCAAGTGTTATCCCCACAGGCGATCATTCGTGGCAGTTAACTATTCCCCCCGGTCCGGCCGGGAATTACCGCCTGGCTCAACTTGATGATTATATGCACCGTCCGCGAAATACATTTCTCTGGCAAGAACCGGTTGAAATTTCGCTGCAGGCTCGCGTTTCCAGTTCCAACATCCCTGGCACCTGGGGATTTGGATTTTGGAATGACCCGTTCAATCTCTCCTTAGGCTTAGGCGGGACTTCTCGCCGCCTGCCAGCCTTACCCAATACAGCCTGGTTTTTCAACGCTTCGAAGCACAACTATCTTTCGTTTCGCAGCGACTTGCCTGCTCAAGGATTTCTGGCAGCCTGCTTTTCTTCGCCAAAAATCCCCGGCCTATTGCTATCCCCGGCAGCTCTGTTACTGCCTTTATTGGCGTTTCCAGTTACAGCAAAGTTATTCCGCCGCGCAGTAAGGCGATTGGTCACCGAAAGCGCTGCAGTGCTCACGTTGGATGTCACACAATGGCACACCTATCAATTGGAATGGCGGTCCCATTGCATCCGGTTTCGGATCGATGACCAGCTTTACCATGAGACAAACTGCTCACCACGCGGGCCGCTCGGTCTGGTGATCTGGATTGATAACCAATTTGCTGCTTTTCCACCAAATGGCCGGATGACCTTTGGCACGCTAGAAACGAAAGAACCTGAAATATTGGAAATCCGAACATTTAAAATTAGCCAAAATTAAATAAAAAAACCAGTCTTTCGTCATCAGACTGGTTTTTGTGAGTGCAAATCTATTTTACAAGAACAATTGCAGGATCAGGCCTACCAAAAGCAGCATCCCATAGCTGCGATTTTGATAAAACGCAGCTGCCACAAAATACAACGGCCATGCTTCCGCCATTCGTTCATCTGCTGGTTTCTCGGTTGGCCGCGGCTTTCGGAAAATCTTGACAACTGGCGGCAGCCAATACCAGGCCAGTACCACAATTAACATTACTGGTGAAAAATATCCCGTCAGTACCAGGGCAAATACAGACAGGTATTGCAAAGCAATCATGACCAAAACCGCCACTCTGGAAGCAGGTTCGCCCAGAATTACCGGTAAGGTATGGATTCCTTTGGCTTTGTCTTCGTTTAATTTATCAATATGTTTACCAAAAATGACGGTTGTCGGGCCAAGTGCGTAAGCCAGGCTTGCAAGGGCTACATTCCAATCCCATGTACCGGTAATGACATAATAACCGCCGCCCACCATTAAAGGACCCCAAACCGCAACCACGGCAAGTTCCCCCAGACCAATATACTTTAAGGGGTAGGTATAGAATAGAACAAAAACCGCACCCGCGACCAATAAACCCAAAGCCAACAGCCCATTCACAGCTACCAAATACGTTCCGGCAGCCAATGCAATTAATCCAGTCACCGCTGCATAGGTTAGATGTTGTTTTTTGCTCATCAAGCCTTGCTCCAAAGGTTGCGGGCCGTATTGCGTGCGGAAATAATTATTTTTATCAACTCCGCGTGTGAAATCGGTATAGTCATTTAATAAGTTATTGGTGGCATGCGCAAAAAGCAAACCAATCACCAACAGCAGCCATCGGGTAAAGTCAAACTCCCCTGCCCTTACGGCTAACAACCCGGCAATTCCGGCAGATATAAATGTCATCACCAAAACTGCAGCCCGGGTAGAGATTAACCACCGCGAGATGACGTCCAACCGGTCCCATTCCTCTTTATTAATTCGAGGAATAACCTGCAGCGCTTTGACCCACATCTGAACATTCATATGACCATCCTTGAATATTTTCTTCTAATTTTTATATTTTTTATCCAATTATTGTGAATTGTAACACGAACTTTATTAATTTTTCATTGGAAAATCATCTGTGTATAACTTCCCCTCATATATCAAAAAAAAAGCACCTTGCGGTGCTTCTAGATTCTAATCGTAGTGTTTGGCGGGTAAAAATATGAGCCCTTCGCTTCCATCGCCTACCGAGGTGGTGTTTTCGGGTTGGTGAACCAGCAGCCAGGCGGTATAGGCAGCAATATAGGCATTGAGCGCATGCGGTGACATGACCATGTCCAACGGCAATTTTCCACGGATCAGGCGATGGCGGGTAACCTCTTCAAAAAAATCCATCGGATCATCCATAGGAATCCCCTGGTCGTGCAAAATAATTTGCCTCTGTAAACGGCCTTCCAAAGTACGAGCATCAAATAATGGATGACCCAGCAAATGACCAAAAGCAGCATCGCTCGGGACTTCAACCCACAACCGTGCCGCATCTTGGTTTGGATAGGCAGCATATCCAATCTCTTCCAGGCGTTTATACAACCCAAAACAACGCTGCATCCATTCCGGACAATCTTTTATGTTTCCAGGCGTGCGGGTGATTTCCAAACTTTTTTGTAGTAGTTCGTATTCTGCCAGGCGCAAGTTCGACCAGCGGCCGCCTTCAGGATCTACAAAAAGGTGTTGGCGTACTTCATCTCGCTCTACCAGGCCAATATTGGGCTTCGATGGAGCATTGATCGCAACCAATGCCTGCCCCTGTCCGGCAGCAAATGCCAGCACGTCCGCCATGCGCCCTTCCCCCAAAGCGAATACTTTCCGGTCTGCATCCAGCACCACATAAGTGTATGGAGGGCGGCCGCTTTTGGGGTCAATTCCAATAAAGACCATTTGCAAATTGCTATCCATTGAAATTAGTGTAGCGCAAATGATCACTACGCGCAACCATTTTTATTAGACAAATTGAGCTTGACGATGCTATCGCTTTGCGTTAGGATAAAACCATGAACAAAGATCAACCAAATTCATCCCAATGGATTATGGTCTGGGCTGGAGATTTTTTGGTTCTTTTGGCTGTGACCGTCATTGGGTTCATCAGCCATAACAGCAATTTTCTTAGTCTGCGGATGTTCGCAACCTTTATTCCTTTTTGTATTGCCTGGGCATTCGTTGCCCCTTGGTTTGGTCTTTTTCAACCTGAATCATGGAACCGGTCTTCCCAAATTTGGCGAGCCGCTCAGGCGGCAGTTATTGCCACACCATTGGCTACTTTCCTAAGAGGTTTATGGTTGGGGAGTGCCATCCAACCAATTTTTGTTCTCGTGATGGTCGCAATTTCCGCCCTGGCAATGTCCATCTGGCGTACCGCCTGGGTATTCATTTCAAGGAAGAGGATGCATTCGCATGGATGAAAGTTTATTAATCCAAGATGCCCTCAAAGGTGACCTGGATGCTTTTAATCGCTTAGTACTGGCTTACCAGGAGATGGCGTTTAACCTGGCATATCGTTTACTAAACGATGAAGACCAGGCAGCAGATGCCACGCAAAACGCTTTCCTTTCGGCATACCGCAACCTGAAACAATATCGCGGGGGCTCATTTCGCGCCTGGGTCATGCGGATGGTAACCAACACCTGCTATGATGAATTGCGCCGAAAAAAACGCAGACCAACCATCCCCTTAGAACCAGTAAGCCAGGAAGAAGATGATGAAATTGAATCGCCTGCCTGGTTGGCTGATGACAGCCCCTCGCCAGAAGAAGAACTTCAACAACGCGAACTGGATCATGCCATTCAGCACTGCATTCAGAATTTACCGGATGAATTCCGTGCTGTTGTTATCCTGGTTGACATCCAGGGATACGATTATGATGAAGTATCTCAAGCCGTCGGTAAACCATTAGGGACAGTAAAAAGCCGGTTGGCACGCGCACGTTTAAAATTGCGAGACTGTTTGACCCATTTCAGGGAACTTTTACCCGCATTTTTCCGTCTAGGAGAAGAGGCAGCATGATGAAACAGCAACTCTCTCCCAAAGATTGGATTCTAATATCCTCTTACCTGGACGGCGAACTCAATCCACGTGAAAAATCACAGGTTGAGGCACGGTTAGCTGTTGATTCCAATTTTCAAACTGCTCTGCAAGAATTAAAAGAAAATAAACAATTCCTTCGTCAGGCTCCTCGCTTGCGCGTTCCACGAAATTTCACCGTCAGTGCAGCAGCGGTCCAACCGCGGCCAATACCACGGTTCCTGCCCACCTTGCGTTTTTCTTCCGCAGCAGCAGTCCTTGTGGCTGTTTTCTTGATGGTGGCGCAATTATTACCAGGCATTAGTCCAATGACGCAAATGGCGGCTGAACCGGCAGCAAAAGAATTTGCGGCCGAAGTGGCAGATACCCAACCTTCTACACCCCCACAAATTTTATATTGGGGGCAGCCCTCCTATCCACAAACCGCTTATGGCAGGGGTGGTGGAGGTGGTGATGGAGTTCCCGTCAGTAATTTTGACTTAATTCCAGAGGATCCCGCCGCACCGTATTTGCCGATATTCCCCGAAGCAGGAAGTGCAGCCCCCGCTGATCTTCCTGCTGGCACGCAAACCCCGGCACCAACTGCTGCCGCTGAATCGCTTGCCGTTCCGCAAGCCGAACAACCAGCCGCTGCAGCCAATTCTGGCCCCATTTTAGGTATCCGGCCGACAGAGATGCACGGCTCTATTTTGCGCCAATCCAATCCTGCGACAACAAGTATGGACGAAGTTCGTCCTCCGATATCTCTGCCCATCCAGACGATTGCTGCGATCGGGTTCCTGGTCTTGGGGATCATCCTGGCCGTCTTGTCTGTATTACTGTACCGGAAGTCAATGCGGTGAGCGAAGAAACCATTCATTTTTGCCCGCTATGCGGGACAAATACCGTTAAGCAGACTGTATTTGGTCATGAACGCGCAACCTGCCCAAATTGTGGATGGATTCATTTTGCTGATCCAAAAGTGGCCGCTGCTATGGTCGTTGAATCCGACGGGATGGTCCTCTTAACCCGGCGGATCAATGAACCGCAGCGAGGACTGTGGAGCCTGCCAGCCGGTTATGTGGATGCAGGAGAAGACCCGGCAAAGGCTGCTGTGCGTGAATGCCTGGAAGAAACCGGGCTGATGACCGAGGTCACCGGATTGATAGACGTAGTCAGCGGACGAGAGCACAAAAAGGGTGCCGACATTGTCATAATTTACCGGGGTCGAGTCATTGGCGGCAAGCTGCAAGCCGGAGATGATGCAGACCTGGCGGAATTTTTCCCCCGAAACCAGCTCCCTCCACTGGCATTTAAAGCCACTCGCCGGGCATTAGGCCTGGAAGAATAATTCACACCTCTTCAATGGCCGTCCGGGCTTTCCGTACTCCGGATTAGACGTGCTATAATTAGAACAACTATTCCGATTCAGGAGATAACCTTTGCCCAAATCGGTCTCTAAAGATTCAAAACCCTCCACCGGCAGAGCATCCAGCAGCCGAACGAAAAGCACATCGGCCAAATCAACCGCAGGTGGACGCGGAACCTCTTCTGCAAAAACGAGCCGATCCAAAAAATCCGCTCAACCATCTTTCCGTTTTGGCAGTCTTTCTTTAGACCGCAAATTGGATATTGTTGGCGTTATCCTGGCTTTAATCGGGTTCCTCACCCTGCTCAGTCTGGTTTCTACCCAGCGCGGCAGTGTAACGGGTGCCTGGATCAATGCGCTAAACAAAGTAGCCGGATGGGGCACTTTTGTCTTGCCGCTGGCCTTGTTGGTATTGGGTTTGTGGCTGGTTTTACGCAACATTGAACGGATGCCCGTGTTATCCACCGAACGAATTGTCGGGATAACCTTGCTATATTTCAATATCCTGGTTGTATTTCATGCATTTGGCGGCGGTACCTGGGAGCTTGCGGACGCTGGAAAAGGCGGCGGCTATATCGGCGCGTTCTTCTGGCGTGGGCTAATCAATGCCCTTGGCCCGGCAGGAGGATGGATCGTTGTATTGGGATGGTTCGTGATCGCAATTGTGTTCACATTTGATTTATCTATCCCGGAGCTTTACCGGAAATCCGAACCGATTGTCAATAAAGTTCAAAAAACGATTACCGAGCGTCCTAAACCTGCTCCACGTGTGCCCCGTTTAGATAACGATGACCCGGATATCAGTAAAGACGCCAGCGGAGAATTACCCTCCGATTTTCGGCCGCTGACTCCCACTGCCGCTGACGCACAGCCCGCCCGTCTTAAAACGGCAAGCCGAGGGAAAACCTCCTCCACCGAGACCGGTTCGGCAGTTCCGGCAACCGAACAGCCCGTTCACACAAGAGCATCCACGAGCGAAAAACCTGTTGTTACTACGCAATCATCCACCCCTTCATCCGCCTGGGTACTGCCCACAATCGATACTATTCTAGATCCGGCAACTGCTGCCGCTGTGCAAACCAACGTAGATCAAGAACGAGCGAAGTTAATTGAAGATACCCTCGCCTCGTTTGGTGCGCCAGCACATGTAGTCGATATATCCCGCGGCCCCACCATTACCCGCTTTGGCGTGGAACCGGATTTTGTCGAAGGACGAAATGGACGGATGCGCGTGCGGGTAAGCAAAATTGCCTCACTGGCAGACGACCTGGCCCTGGCTCTGGCTGCATCACGCATCCGCATTCAAGCCCCTGTGCCGGGACGCAGCTATGTCGGCATTGAAGTCCCCAACCCGGAAATCAGCCGGGTTGCCATGCGCGAAGTCCTGGAAAGTGATGCGTTTCGGAAGATTCGCTCACCGCTGCGGTTCACTTTGGGGAAAGATGTGGCTGGTAAACCGATTGGCGCAGACCTGGCTGCCATGCCCCACCTGCTGATCGCCGGTACGACCGGTTCCGGTAAATCTGTCTGTGTAAACTCGATTCTTTGCTGTTTATTAATCAACAATACGCCCGCCGATTTGCGCATGATCCTGGTTGACCCCAAGCGGGTAGAATTGACTGGGTATAATGGTGTACCGCACCTGTTAGCCCCGGTTGTTGTGGATACAGAACGGGTGGTAGGCGCACTGCAATGGCTGCAGCGCGAAATGGATGCACGTTATCACCGCTTCTCACAAGTTGGTTCGCGCAATATCCAGGATTACAACAGCAAGCATGCGGATAAATTACCTTACCTGGTCGCAGTTATTGACGAATTGGCCGACCTGATGATGTTAGCTCCGGATGAAACAGAACGTTCAATCACCCGGCTGGCACAATTAGCCCGCGCAACGGGCATTCACTTGATCCTCGCTACCCAACGTCCCTCTGTCGATGTCGTGACCGGTTTAATTAAAGCTAATTTTCCAGCCAGAGTTGCATTTGCGGTCGCTTCGACCGTTGACTCGCGAGTCATTTTGGACCAACCCGGTGCTGAACGATTGCTCGGACGCGGCGATATGCTCTTCCAGGCACCCGATGCCCCCGCCCCCGTCCGCTTGCAGGGCGTTTATGTTTCCGACCCGGAAATTCAACGGCTGGTGGATTACTGGCGCACCCAATCAGCAACCGTTGGCAGCCAGGCTCCTGTCGCAACCACAGCGCAGTCTTCTTCAGTAGATGCCCTCCCAAGCAGTATTCCACTGAAACAAGGTGAATTTTGGGACGTAGAGGAAGAAGGAGACCCCCTACTTAATGAAGCGATTGATTTAGTTCGCCGGGAAGGACGTGCATCGATCACGATGCTGCAGCGGCGTATGCGCATTGGGTATACCCGTGCTGCCCGGATGGTCGATGCGATGGAAGAAAAAGGAATTATCTCACCCGCACTGCCCAACTCACAGGTCCGAGAGGTGCTGGATTACGGCCCTACCGCCCCACCCAAAGAAGAATAATAACCACAGCCTAAACCAGATTAAAAAAAGGACGACTGGAGTATTTCCAGCCGTCCATTTTCTTTCAAATAAAAATTAGTCAGCAGCGATTTTCGAAGCAGCCGCCTCACGCAGTGCTTCGGCTTTGTTTGTGCGTTCCCAGGGCAGATCCAGGTCATCACGACCGAAATGCCCGTAGGCAGCAACTTTGCGATAGAACGGTTTGCGCAGATCCAGGTCGTGGATGATGGCACCCGGACGCAGATCAAAACTCGCATTGATCAGTTCAGCAATTTCTTCGTCAGAAATCGTGCCGGTGCCAAAGGTTTCCACATTGACGCTCAAGGGATGTGCAACGCCGATCGCATAAGCCACCTGAATTTCGCAGCGTTCCGCCAAACCAGCCGCCACCACATTCTTGGCAACCCAGCGGGCAGCATAAGCAGCCGAGCGGTCCACTTTCGTGGGGTCTTTACCGGAAAATGCGCCACCACCGTGCCGGCCCATACCACCGTAGGTATCAACGATGATCTTGCGGCCAGTTACGCCTGCATCACCCATCGGGCCACCCACCACAAAACGGCCGGTTGGATTGACATAAATCTTCAATTCTTCATCCACCATTTCAGTGGGCAGGACTGGAAGAATCACATGCTGGATCACGGCTTCGCGGATTTCCTGCTGAGAAATTTCTGGCGCATGTTGGGTGGAAATCAGGACGGTATCCACACGAGCGGGTTTGCCATAATGGTATTCGATCGTCACCTGAGATTTTCCATCTGGGCGCAGCCAGGGCAGGGTTCCGTTCTTGCGAACTTCGCTTAACCGGCGGGTAAGTTTATGCGCCAGATAAATTGGCATCGGCATCAAGGTGGGGGTTTCATTGCAGGCAAACCCAAACATCATACCCTGGTCGCCAGCACCAACGGCTTCAATTTCCGCCTCGGTCATTTCGCCGGATTTCGCTTCCAATGCCTTATCAACACCCATCGCGATGTCGCCAGACTGCTTGCAGATCGCCACCTGAACGGCACAGGTATTGCCGTCAAAGCCTTTGGCGCTGTCATCATATCCGATATCATTGACCACTTTGCGAACAAGCTGATCAAAATCGATATTGGCACGGGTGGTAATTTCACCCAGCAGCAAGACAAAACCGGTTTTGGTTGCAGTTTCGCAAGCCACACGAGAATACGGATCCTGCTCGAAGCAAGCATCCAACACAGCGTCACTGACCTGATCGCAAAGCTTATCAGGGTGTCCCTCAGTTACCGATTCGGAAGTGAACAGGTATTTCGGGGAATTCATAAAAGTCGTATTCATCCAGGAATCCTCCATTAAAAATAATTGCCCCCTTCTGGACTAGGGGGCAAACATACACATTTTTGGTATGCCCTCTCATCTCCCAGAAGTACATCTGCCGGAATTGGCACCTTGGAAGTTTTTCACTTCCAGGTTGTCGAGGCATCGCAGGGCCGTTCCCTCCGCCTCTCTGGATAAGAGCGCCATTCAGGGGCTTTTTTTATTTAGTTGCAATCAAGAAGTTTATCACGCAAAAACGCAAAAGTCAAATTAATGGTTATTAATCTCGGTTATTTTGGGGACATTTATCCTATTTTCCTTAGCAGGGATAAATTTTTATGCACGCAGCGAAATTAGTGTAATCTCTGGTGGACAATTCAACCGGATCGGCAAAGAGGCCATTCCCAACCCGCGGTTGGTATACAGGTTCATTTGGTTGACCATATACAGCCCCGATGGATATTTCTCCGCCAGGTACGGCAAAATAAGTGCCCCCAATCCAGGCAGCACGATCTGCCCTCCATGCGAATGTCCGGAGAGCTGCAAACCAATCCGGCCGGTCTTCGCAGTCCAATCTGCATAATCTGGTTCGTGTACCAGTGCAATGGCTGGCGCACCTTCCGGAATATCGCGTAATGCCTGGTCCATCCGGTTGTGTCCCAGCATCACATCATCCAGACCACACAGATGAAGCTTTCCGCCATTCTTTTCATACGCTGCCGATTGGTTGGGTAACTCCATGACACCGCTTAATGTTAGCGCTTCACGTACATTGGCTGATCCGCGCCAATGATCGTGATTTCCTAATACCGCAAAGACCGGGGTAATTTGAGACAATTTTCGCAATCCCGTAAATAAATCCTCTAATGCCCGTGATAAATCACTACTTCTGGAGATCAGATCACCTGTTATGACAATTAAGTCGGGTTGATTCTCTTTGATTAAATCCATCGAATGGCGAAATCTCGCCAGGTTCATCCACCCCCCCATATGAATATCGCTGATTTGAGCCAGTCTCAATCCATCCAGAGATGGAGGAAGATCCTTAAGTGGAATTTCTACCTGCGTGAGTTCCGTGCGGGCTGCCTCATCGCGGGTCGCAGAAACGACTCCCGCAGTAGCAAGAACAGTTCCGGCAGCCACCCATTTCAAAAATGCCCGGCGAGTAAGGCTCACCGTTTTTGTTTTAGGAGTATTCATATCATATTACCTGGCCTCATTATACTCCGCTTCTTCAATCCCGAATGGGATACAATTTAAGGAGACAATTCCGATGTACAATTGACCCAACAATAAAACCTATGAAAATTCCAATTCTGCGTCTGAATCGCGATTTAATCGATCAGGAACTGCTCCAAAGCACCTCCCGGAAAGTTATTTACACAACCGGTGGGATTTATTTAGTATGGCACTTTATCGCTACATTATTGTGGCCAGACACCTTTAGCCCGTCATTATGGATAATTACCCTGATGATGCTGCTAACCTTTACCGCAACGATTCAATTATTAACACGGTATTTTTTAGCGGCACAAATAATCTGGTTTAGCGGAATGATTGGCGCTATCTTAATTGCGTATCACAACTATGATCGACCCGAAACGCTGTTATTGCTGGCCTTGCTGCCCTTAATGGCAGAGGTGATGACCGGCCTGTTAGGAACCGCAATTCTTGAAGGGGTAATCATTGGTTTGGTCCTGTCCGCTGAGCAGATTCCATTCCTCGCCCCCATGCCAACCGGTTACCCGTTAGCGCTATGCCTGGTTTCCCTGGCGACCAGTGCTTTGGGGTGGGGACTTTCAGACAACCTGATTTCCGCGATCGAAGCCTCTTCTTACCATTACCGTGAGGCAGTTCGCCGCCTGGAAGAAACCCGTGAACATCGTGCCCGGATCAGCGTCCTTTTAAGAGAACAAACAAAAGCCAATTACCAGCTAAACCGTCTAAACAAAATGTTATCGTATGCGCGTGCCCGGGCAGAAGAAGCCCGTGAAGATCGCGACCGGTTTACCATGGCAGTCTCGCATGAGTTACGCAGTCCTTTAAATTTTGTGATTGGCTTTAGCGATCTAATGGTCAATTCACCTGAAACGTACGGTCCCGTTGACCAATGGCCGCCTGGACTATATGACGATATTCAAGAAATCTACCGCAGCAGCAAACATCTCTTGGGTTTAATTAACGATATCCTGGATATGGGTAAAATCGATGCCAATCAAATGGTTCTATTTAAAGAAAGGGCGCAAATAGAGGAGATCGTTGCCACCGTAGTAGATATGGTTAATGCGGCAACGCACCAAAAAGGCCTCTACTTACGCACAGAAATTGAACCAGATTTACCCATCATATACGCTGATTGCACACGCATTCGCCAGGTTTTGTTAAATCTGGTCACCAATGCCATGCGGTTTACTACAGAAGGTGGTATTACGATTCGAGTACGGCGATTTGAGGATCACTTCTTGCGGATCGAAGTGGAAGATACGGGCACAGGCATTTCTCCTGAAAATTTAGAGAAAGTATTTGATGAATTTCGACAGGTTGGGAACGAGGTTTGGCGGCGAAACCAGGGCAGCGGTTTGGGACTCTCAATCGCACGGCGATTTATCCAACTGCATGAAGGTGAAATTGGCGCGGAGAGCGAACTGGGAAAAGGATCACTTTTTTACTTCACTCTACCCGTTCAAGAATCCCTGCCAGAAAATGAACTGCTCTCTGCAGAGGGATTGGCAAAGATGGCTCGCCAACCCGAGCTGGCAAAGCCAGCCGATCAAGACCATTTATTAGTCTTTTTATCATCCAACCCGTTTTGGGCACGTGTATTTAGCGAAAAAATTGCAGGGTATAACGTCAGCGTTATTCAAGACCCAGAACAATTGCCGTTTGTTGTAGGCCAGCTTTATCCTCGAGCTGCCATTGTTGACCAATCTCTGGCGCGCAAAGAGTCGGTGCAGCAATTTATCAAAAATCCACCGTATGATTTACCCATCATTAGCTTTACCTTTCCAGGGAATGACAATCAAAATGTTGTCTTGCCTTCTGGGGTCATCCGCTATCTGGTGAAACCCGTTTCCCGCAACACATTACTGGATGCCATTCATTTATTGGGAAACAATGTACGCAATTTACTGGTGGTAGATGACGATCCATCGATGGTCAGATATTTGATTCAAACGCTTAAATCCTCAGCGGATGAGATTAAATTACCTCCAGAGTGCCGGCTGCATTCGGCAGGTAATGGCCGTGAAGCATTGGAAATCATCCAACGCGAGGGAATTGATGCCATGCTCCTCGATTTAGACTTGCCGGATATCACCGGTTTAGCTGTTCTGGAACAAATGCAAAATAATCCAGCCTATGCAAATATCCGCACCATCATCGTTTCCGCAAATGATATTAACCAGATGTTCTCGCTGAATCAGAGCGGATTACTGGAATTATCAATTCGCAGGCCGTTTACCCGCCAGGAATTATCGGACGTAGTTCAAACCCTGGTTGAAAAAGTTATTCCCATGTATTCTCGGATAAAATCTGCAAACGCCGCAGAGCGTTTAGAAGATCTGCCTGAGTAACTGGCTTTTTTAAGAAATCCACCGCCCCCAGGCTGCGAGCTAACTCAGGCTCTTCCCAGGCAGAGCAAATAATCACTGGAATTTGATGGGTATGACCTTCCAACTTAAGAGATTGCAAAATCTCCCAACCGTCAATTCCTGGCATCATCACATCCAGGGTAATTAATACAGGCTGTAATTCCTGAGCGATTCGCAGTACCTGATCCGGCTGAGTTACCCCGATAATCGTTAAATTTGTACGGGTAAGGTAGCGGCGAAACATATTGATCGAAGGCTCCTGGTCATCCACAACCAGAATTACTTTTTTATCTGCCCGAGGGATATACAAGCGAAGAAGAATCGACTCATTCCGGTTGGATTGCGAAAATCGAAGATGAATACGTTCGCTCCAATATTTCACGGAATTTAACAAAGCATGCTGTTCTAATTCTTCGGCAGTATGCAGACCTTTTTCTAGCGGGATATCAATTAAAACCGCAACCGAATCCGGTTCAACCTGGGTAGAAACTTTTAATAGGTCGCCCGATTGAATGTGTCCTGCAAAAGTAAATAAGCTGATTAAAATTTGGCGTAAAATCACCCGGTCTGTCAAAACGCCGGGAGCAGCCTGGCAATAATTTAGCTGGACTTCAATGCCTTCCTCCTGCAAACGGCGTTGCAGCATTTTCAGCACACCATCAATGACTTGATGCAGATCTACGATCTCGCGCGCAGGTGTATATGCTTGATTACTGGCTGTATCGGTAGCCGCTGGAGCTGGCTCATAAGAAAGTTCTTCACCATACAGTTTTTGCCATAAGCGGGCAGTGAGCGCCTGGATTGCTTTATGGTGATCACGCCTTAACTGCCGGTCACTGATCGAAAGATAAGCGGCCAGATCGTTTAAGGACATTCCATCAACATACCGTTTGGTAAGAATTAAATACGGCCTTCCTTCCACGGTTTGAATACCTTGCACTTTATCGGGTACGCGCAATTCTTCAATCGTATCCAGAAATAACTGGCGCACGTAATCAGCCCTACCCCCTGAAAAATTGGCAGGGATTTTAATCACCTGGTTAAGGTTAGGAAGTGTTTCAAGCGCAGCGTAGTCAAACAAATTGGCCGTGATGTCTTTGACCAGGCTTTCAAAAGATTCTCGATCGATCATGAGCACTCCCAGCAGTGGAGTCTATATCCACTAATTCGCAACTTGCGATAATTTCATACACTTTATGTCCAAACGATGTCCGTTCTTTGACCGGAACTTAATTGAACCCAAAGATTGCGCTCATTATAATCAATTTTATAGCGATAGCCTGTGGGATGGTATATTTTGTCCGCCAGAATCGCAATCGACGCCATCACGCTGGCAAAAATACCCCCCAATCGCTCTTTCGAGCCCACGCTTCTGTAGCAAAAAAATATTTCCCAAATTCATCTTTTCAAAAGGAGAAGAGAAGCATGTCTCGTAAAACCCTATCAATAGTGTTGGTTCTGTTCACCGTTCTTGCACTCGTTTTGAGTGCGTGCGGTGCCAAGGCAACTGAGGCACCAACTCAGGCAGCAGAACAACCGACCCAACCACCCGCTGCAGGTAAACAGCAGGTGGAAGTATTCTCATGGTGGACTGGCGGCGGTGAAGCAGCCGGTTTAGACGCCATGATCAAGATCTTCCAGGCTAAATACCCGGAGATCGAGTTCGTTAATGCAGCCGTGGCTGGCGGCGCTGGCACCAATGCTCGCGCAGTCTTAGCCACCCGCCTGCAGGCCGGTGATCCCCCTGACAGCTGGCAGGGTCACGCCGGACAGGAACTGATCGGTACCTACGTGGCCGCCAATCAGCTT
>JAJUJY010000056.1 GCA_029265085.1 Chloroflexota bacterium | reverse complement strand
TTGATTGGCGAAGCAGGTGTTGGTAAAACTGCGATTGTGGAAGGTCTGGCTCAAAAAATTGCTTCCAATGACGTTCCAGAGATATTGGTTGGAAAACGAGTCATGTCGCTTGATTTAGGCGCAATGATTGCCGGTTCTCGTTTCCGTGGTGAATTTGAAGAACGCCTTAAAGCCGCCATCGAAGAAGTTCAGCGCTCTGAGAGTGAAATCATTCTCTTCATTGACGAGCTTCACACCGTGGTTGGTGCAGGCGCTGCCCAGGGTGCAATGGATGCTTCAAATATGTTAAAGCCAGCCCTGGCTCGCGGTGACCTTCAATGTATTGGTGCGACCACTTTAGATGAATACCATAAACATATCGAAAAAGACTCTGCATTAGAACGCCGCTTTGCACCAGTTTATGTGGATGAACCCAGTGTAGAAGATACGATCAAGATGCTGCAAGGTTTACGCGATCGCTATGAAGCACATCATAAAATCCGCTTCTCCGACGAGGCATTAAAAGCTGCTGCCCGCCTTTCTTCGCAATATGTTACTGACCGCCACTTACCGGACAAAGCCATTGATTTGATGGACGAAGCCGCGGCAAAACTTCGTGTGGCTCTGTATTCCTTGCCGGATGATTTAAAACAAATGAAATCCGAGCTGGATAAATTAAAAGCCGAAGAAGAACAGGCCGGTGTGGAACGCGATTACGAACGGGCTGCACGGAAGAAGGCGGAACGACTCCGCCTGGAAGACACATTTAACGAGCTGCGCGACAAATGGGAGACCGAACATAAATTAGATGATATTGTTGATGTTAACGATATCGCAGATGTTGTTGCCCAATGGACTGGAATTCCCGTTACCCAAATGATGGAGTCCGAAGCCGAAAAATTGCTCAAAATGGAAGAACGTCTCGGAGAACGAGTTATTGGACAGACCGAGGCCATTAAAGCGATTTCGGATGCAATTCGCCGCGCCCGCGCAGGGCTGAAAGATCCACGCCGTCCGATCGGGTCATTTATTTTCATTGGTCCGTCTGGAGTGGGTAAAACTGAACTTGCCAAAGCCCTGGCCGAATTCATGTTCGGCGATGAAGACGCTCTGGTTCGCCTGGATATGAGTGAATACCGCGAACAACACACGGTTTCACGGTTGTTTGGTGCCCCTCCGGGTTACGTTGGCTACGAAGAAGGTGGCCAACTTACCGAGGCTGTTCGCCGCCGCCCCTACCGCGTGGTGTTGTTTGACGAAATCGAAAAAGCGCATCCCGAAGTTTGGAACGCTTTATTGCAAATATTGGATGACGGCCGGTTAACCGATGGTCAGGGTCAGGTAGTTGATTTCCGCAATACGGTTTTAATCATGACCAGCAACCTGGGTACGGAATTTGTCCGCCAGGGAGGTACATTGGGCTTCTTACAGGACGCTTCCAATGCGGAAGACCGCGCGAATCATGAGAAGATCCAAAAAGCCTTAAAATCAACCTTCCGGCCTGAATTCATCAACCGCATTGATGAAATCATCATGTTCTCTCCGCTTTCCTTGGATCAGATGTACCAGATTGTTGACTTGCAGATGAAGGAAGTCCATTCACGATTGGAAGAACATGGGCTTGAGGTTGAATTAATGCCGGCTGCACGCAAATGGTTGGCAGAGGTTGGCTTTGACCCGGCTTTTGGAGCTCGCCCCCTACGACGCGCTTTACAAAAACACATCGAGAGCCCGCTGTCGATCAGTGTCCTTTCCGGCCAATTCACCCGTGGCGATAAAGTGATCGTGGACTATGCGGAAGGGGACAAACAACTGACCTTCCGCAAAGCAGAAGCAGTGGAAATCACAAAATAACCCATTTGGATCAGATATATCAACCGGTGGTTATAAAACCACCGGTTGTGTTTTTAAGCCCGGTTGACAGCTTTTCGTACCATCAGTTATACTTTTCAGGCAGTAAGGTTTGCATATGATTTCAGTATGCAGCAAATTCAGGAGGTTTTCTTTGAAAAAAGCATTAATTACGGGAATCACCGGCCAGGATGGTTCTTACCTGGCAGAGCTTCTACTTTCTCAAGGATATGAAGTCCACGGCATTATTCGGCGCGCCAGCACATTTAATACCCGCCGAATCGATCATATTTATCATGATCCACATCCGAACGGAGAGGAAGTCAAACTATACTTGCATTACGGCGATATCACCGTTCCCGAAACGTTAACCGATGTGATTTACAATGTCCGGCCAGATGAAATTTACCACCTCGCCGCCCAAAGTCATGTGCGTGTCAGCTTTGATATGCCTGAATACACAGGTGATGTAACCGGTTTAGGAACCATCCGCATTTTGGAAGCCATCCGCAAGAGCGGATTTGATGAAAAGTTTTACCAGGCCTCTTCAAGCGAGATGTTCGGAGCAGCCAAACCGCCCCAAAATGAGTTCACAGCTTTTGAGCCGCGCAGTCCTTATGCAGCCGCAAAAGTTTATGCTTATTGGGTAACCCGCAATTATCGTGAAGGCTATGGCATCTTTGCCTGTAATGGAATTCTGTTTAATCACGAATCACCTCGCCGCGGTGAAACCTTTGTCACCCGCAAGATCACACGCGCCCTGGCAGCAATTAAAGCTGGCCGGCAGCAGCATCTCTATCTAGGCAACCTGGATGCCAAAAGAGACTGGGGATATGCACCCGAATACGTTGAAGCCATGTGGAAAATTATGCAGCAAGAAAAACCCAATGATTATGTGATTGGCACAGGCGAATCTCACACGGTGCGCGAATTCCTGGAAGAAGCTTTCCAATATGCCGGCCTGGATTGGAATGATTACGTAAAAATTGATCCGCGTTACTTCCGCCCAACCGAGGTAGATTATTTATTGGCTGATCCAAGTCGTTCCCGCGATGAGCTAGGATGGGAACCCAAAGTAAAATTCAAAGAATTGGTCCGGATTATGGTAGATGCCGATCTTGAGCTGGCTGGCCTGCCCTGCCCTGGAGAAGGCCGCCGTATTTTAGAAGAACGCTTTAACGGCTGGCACCGGTGGGAACATCAAGTAATCAGCATGGAGCGGTAATTTGGCTGCAAATCCTTCCTGCAACCATTCAGTGCTCTTTATCTGCACTGCCAACCAGGTGCGCTCTCCTTTAGCCGCTGCTTTATTCAGCGAGCTAATCCGGAGATTAAATACTCCGTCAGATTCCTGGCGAATTGAATCGGCAGGTACCTGGGCAATGGAAGGATATCCGATATTCCCTGAAGTTGATGACATCTTACAAGAAAAAGGGATCGACTTTAGCAGCCACCGCTCGAGAAATATAACCAAAGATATGCTTGAACAATTCGCTTTAATTTTGGTTATGGAACCTGGGCACAAGGAAGCCTTGCAAGCAGAATTCCCGAAAATAGCCAAACGGGTGTACTTGTTAACCGAAATGATTGGAGAAAATCATCCCATACTGGATCCAATTGGCGGCCCGCCAATCGAATTTAAAGCAACAGCCGCCGAAATTGAAAAATCCCTGGTTGGCGGTTATCCCAAAATATATTCCTTATCATTAGAACAATAAACACAATCCGGCTGTTCATCTGAAAAACAGCCGGATTATTTATTGATTTGAAAATTATTTACAAAGGCGACCAGAATGTCTGGTAAGGTTCTAATCTCATTTCCAAAATACCATCCTTAAGATCAAATTCTTGGGTGGTATCAAGCAAATTCGCCAGCTTTCCGGAATATTGAGGTCCCATCATGCAGCGGATTTTTTGTATTTCACCCGATAGATTATGAACGGCCAGGAAGGTTCTGCCAAATTCTGAACGGGTAAAAGCAGTGACCGAATCATTTCCGGTTTCTATCCAGGTTAATTTCCCGGCTGCTAATTCTGGATGTGCTTTGCGAAGTCCAATTAATTTACGCACAAAATTGAATAATGAATATGGATCATCCAACTGGCTGGCAACATTCACATTTTGTGGATCGTAAGGATATTGATCGATGATCGGCGCATAAGACTCAGCCGCATCTGTAAACCCGCTTTTGGGAGTTGTATCCCACTGCATCGGAGTTCTAACGCCATTACGATCGGGCAGCCAGATATTATCTCCCATTCCTATCTCATCCCCATAATAAATAATTGGGGTTCCAGGCAAAGTGAACAAAAGCGAGAAGGCCAAACGAATTTTTCGCTGATCATTATCCAGGAGCGGAGCCAGCCGTCTGCGAATGCCTAAATTCAACCGCATCCGCGGTTCAGGAGCATATTCGCTCCACATCCAATCACGCTCCTCCGGTGTAACCATTTCCAGGGTTAATTCATCATGATTACGCAGGAAAGTACACCATTGGCAGTCATCCGGAATTTCCGGGGTGCGCTCAAATACCCACCGCAAGGGAGTCTGATCTGCTTTTTTTAATGCCATGTAAATTCTCGGCATCAATGGAAAATGAAAATTCATTTGAAATTCATCACTATCCCCAAAATAAGGACGCACATCCTCAGGCCACTGATTGGCCTCACCGAGCAAAATTCGACCTGGGTAATTATCTTCGATAAATTTACGCACCTGTTTTAAATATAAATGGGTTTCAGGCAGGTTCTCACCGTTTGTACCTTCCCTCTCGAATAAATAGGGAACTGCATCTGCCCGGAAACCATCGATGCCTAAATCCAGCCAAAATTTCATGATATCCATCATGACCTGGCGAACTTCTGGATTGTCGAAATTCAGATCAGGCTGGGTAGAGTAGAAACGATGCCAGAAATACTGCCCTGCAGCCTCATCCCAGGTCCAGTTGGATTTTTCCGTATCAAGAAAAATAATCCGCACATCAGAATATTTTTGATCCGTATCACTCCATACATAATAATCGCGATAGGGAGAATTTTTATCCTTGCGCGCCTCCTGAAACCAGGGATGCTGATCAGAGGTATGGTTCATCACCAGATCGGTGATCACTCGAATACCACGACGATGTGCTTCGTCCACCAGGTGCTTAAAATCTTCGATGGTCCCGTAAGTTGAAAGAACATTCATGTAATCGGCAATATCATATCCATCATCGCGTAGTGGCGATGGATAAATAGGCAGCAGCCAGATGCAATTAACCCCCAACTCTTGTAAATAATCCAATTTTTCAAGTAAGCCGTTTATATCACCATGACCATCCCCGTTGCTATCACGATAAGCGCGAACATATACTTCATAAAAAATAGCTTGTTTAAACCATAATCGATTTTCCATATTTTCAATTCCCTCCCAGGTTAGTCATTACATCAAATTCAACTTAGCAAAACAGCCAGTCTATTTATTATAACAAGGGGAAAAAGCCTTGCTTAAATAGAACATATTTACTATAATATAGAAAACTGCCGATGGATTGGATTGAAATCAAATGAATGTGCATAAAATCTTATTCCCAGCCATCTTTATTAGTGCAATCTGCATAATCCTCTTCACTCGTTTAATTACAAATCCGCAGCAAATCGTTCAGGCATCTCAGGCTGAAACAACCTCAGCCCAAACAAATGAGATTAACGAACAAGCATCTGAAGAAACCCAGCCCGATTGTGCAATACCAGATAGGTATCCGGAAGCTGTACGTCAATGGTGTTCATGGATTGAACAGTATTCTAGCGAACACGGTTTGGATCCCAATTTAATTGCCGCGGTGATTCTCCAGGAAAGCGGCGGCGATCCGGATGCATACTCGCGCAGCGGCGCAGTTGGTCTCATGCAAATTATGCCGCGGGATGGGATTGCGGAACAATTTATGTGCAAAAACGGACCTTGTTTTTCTTCGCGCCCCAGTATGCAAGAATTATTCAATCCAGAATTTAATATCCAATACGGCACCCGCATGCTGTCAGGTTTAATCGCTCGAAAAGGTGATATCCGCGAAGCGCTAAAATCTTATGGTCCTATGGACATGGGGTATCGCTACGCGGATATCGTTTTGACGATTTATGAAAACTATCGGTAAAGTCTATTGGCGGTAAGAATCGAGCAGCCTTTCAAAGCGCGCAACACTATCGGCTAATCCACCTTCTCGGTTTCGAGCCAGCCATAATTGCCGGTAGCGCAAAATCAGCTGCTCTAACTCCAAAATCATTTCTTGGGCTCGATTTTCTGCCTGTATTTGATCTGTTATTGATAATAGGTGAGCACGGCGGTAAGCATGTTTCAACAAATCCGCCGTAAAAAGAAACTCGTTTTGTATCAGATCAGCATCCGGTCGTTTCATTTTTGCATCAGGCAGGTTTGCCATTGCCTCGTCAATCGCTTCAAGACAACCTTGCATGTTGAGTCTGGGCAAATATTCGCGAACTTTTTGCTCGCTTAATTGCAGCAGCCAGAATAACGCCGAGCCATTGGGCGGCTCAAAACCCATTTTTCGATAAACATTGCCTAAGTGATACACCAGGCATCCCATACTTCCTGTGGGATCCTCAAATGCAAAAAGACTCACCACTTCTTCAACCGCCATTTGCCGGTTGGCTTCCAGGCACCAGGAGAAGGCTGCCACCACTGCAAATCCCAGATAACTTACTGGAAGCATTTGCCAATGACCAAGATCACCCCAATCCGTAGTTAAATATCCCTGCGCGCCGTGTTTTATTCCCTGCTCAGCAGCATTCAGCAAATTTCCAATGACATTATCCGTTCTGCCTGCGATGGTTGTCCAACTTGATGTACCCGGGCAGACGTAAAATGGCATCCCGGCGTCCGAGACCATTCTAAGCTGTTTGTCAAAGGGATGATTCGCTTCATATCCCCAAATGAGTGCAACCAAATCCTTGGGAACTTCCGGAACCAGTTCGGGGTGCTGCACCAAAATATCTCCCCAGAACTGCATGGTATAACCACGACGCTTAATATCTTCGTATATTTTCAAAAGATAATTTAAATAAACTCGGCCGGTACCCAATTTTTCACAAGCAGCTCTACTCTGACCGGTGCCTAAATCAAAGGTCTCATCACATCCAACATTAATGGTCTTACTGCTGAAATACGGAAGCAGCTCATCATACAGACTTTGCATGAAGGTTACCGAATCCGGATTTACTGCGGCCAGGCTAAAAGGTCCTTTCATCGTGCCGCCCCAGGGTAAAGAGAATTCCTCTAAGGTCTCAGCAAGATGAGCATATTCCGGGTGATCTAACCAGCGGTGCATATGTCCAAAAGAATTTTGGTTGGGAACCAACTCAATAAATCGATCCTTACAGTACCGGTCTAATTCCATGATCTCCTGGCCTGTCATTGGAGACGATTCCTCCCATACGGCCGGGTGATTTGTATAAGCAAATGTATGCTCGATATACAATTGGAATTGATTGATCTTCCAACTGGCCAGAAGGTCCACCAATTCATAAAGGGTTTTCATTTGGGGCACTTTGTCTCTGCTTATATCTAGCATCACACCCCGCACCGGAAAATCTGGCCAATCCGTGATATCCAGACAAGGAATAGAACCCTGAAATTGTGAAAGAATCTGTTTCAAGGTGCAAACGGCATAAAAAATGCCATGGGGGGATTTCGCTGTAACAAAAATCCCATCCGATAAAATCTTCAAACGATAGCCTTCATTGGGCAAGGCACTGCCTGGATCAACGATCAATGAAGCCCCTACTTTTTTGGGTGGAATATGAAAGCCAGCCGCAATATTCCACTCAGATTGCTGAGTTTCTCGAACGGCTTCCTGCAAAAGACGGGCTGCAAATAAAAGTTGCTGCGGCTCTTGCGTATTAATGAGAATCATTTTTTGATTTTCCCATTGCAAACTGCCAGACAATACTTTTAACTGCCGGGGCATTGGTAATAGTTTTAGATCGATGGACATATTTATTCCTTATCGGGGGAGATCAAATAAATTTTACTCCCAATTATTTTGTTGGACAGTTTTTTCCGCGGCACGATTAGCCTATTTCTTGAATGATTCACGATTCGATCAACCAATGATCTGGTATAGTAAGAAATATAGGGTAATAAAACATGCGGAAGAAATTATTGATCCTGATCCTCCTGGGTTTAATGAGCGTTTGCTCGCTGCCATCCTCCCTCGGACAAAGACTTTTCCCCGGTAATCCAACGGCCACTACCATGCCCAATGCCGCAATAAGGGCACAATTGACGTTTGCACAAGATTTAGACGTACCAGGATCTTCTGTATCAATTGTGCGTGTCGAAAGCAAACAATGGCAGGATACCTGTCTGGAAGCACCGATCGATAATGAGAGCTGTGTTCCAGCGGAAATCGATGGGTACCAGGTGATTGTAGCGGTGAATGATTTTCAAGTTGAATACCGCACCGATCAGAATGGAATCATGCTACGCCAAGCAAAAGTGATTTCTGCGTCCCCAATCGCATTGCAGGCACGCCAATTACTGGGTGGTTTCCTTGGAATTGACCCGGAAACGATTTTAATTCTTAATGAGAAATCCGTTTCTTTTCCTAATTCGTGCTTAAATATGCAGATTGATGAAATAACTTGTGCGCCATTACCAACAGACGGCCATTTGGTAATACTTCAGGCACTTGGAATTAAATTTGAATTTCGATCAAACAATAATAACAATCAGCTATTTTTGGCTTCTGCCGGAAGCATGCTTACAACCCAGCCGGTGATTACCTGGTCAAAACAAGGCGGGCAGTTCAATTCATGTGAATATCTAAAAATTTACATAAACGGCACGTATATCAAATATTTTTGTCGCGACGCGGCCAATCAGGAACCAGGCATTTTCCAACTAAGTCCCACTCAACAAAAACAATTGCTCACCTGGATGATCACGTATCAGGGCGCCGATATTCAACAAGTTGATTCGGATAATGCATCAGTCCACCTCACGTTGTATGGAATCGGGCTAAATCCTCTCGAACAAACATTGCATGATAAATTCTTAGATTTCGTAGATGAATTGACAAAACCTTAACTCCTATATTTTCGTTTTCTCAAATTGCGATATTTTGATAATACTTATTGGTTACAAAAATTTTCTCCACAGGTATGATAAACTAACTCATACTTCTTCCCCATTTATTACATAAAGGGAAATCATCCCCGTCTCATGAAGAACAACTCCAATGCCTTAAGTTTGTATTTTCGCATATTCGGGTTTGGAAATTCAATGGCAGGAATAGCTGCGCTTTATTGGTTTCTCCAAATTCCTTCATTTTCAGGCTCCGAGAACATTCTTGGTGTTTCCTCCACAAAAATGATGCTGATCGCCTTGATGGGGTTAGCTGTTGTTGTTAGTCTTGGGATAGTTAGTTTTTCCGAATTAATCTCCATGAAAATGCAGTCGATCATAAACTGGCTTGACCACAAAGCCTGGGGGATTATTAATTTTCTATTATCTTTCACAACCCTTTCGGCATTTTTATTTATTCTTTTGCCTTTCTATCCCAAAACCTGGAGTATTTCAATCAGTGCCATCCAGGAACGGTTAGCTCCGATCATCGCCTGGTTGGGAATCAGTACTTTGATTGTCCTGGTAATACGCGCATACAGTATCCAATCGTTCCAACCGAAGAATATTCAGGTGAACCATAACCGGCTGGGTTTTATTGATTTGGCACGCGGTATGGCGCTCTTTTTTTCCATCTCAAGCCACATGTTTTCTGGCGCAAATCTTTGGGCAGATTTAGGTCTTCCCGGAAAAATCTATCTTGCCCTGACCCGCTTCACGACCCCAGAATTTATTGCCATTAGTGGCATGATGCTTGAAATTGTCTATTATCGCACCGTTATAAAAAAGGGATTTGGAGCAGCCCAGAAACGATTAATCGTTAGAAGTATCCAATGTTATGGATTTTATGCCGCCAGTGTTTTTTTTGAATTATTCGCAAATAAATTCAGGGTAGAAGAAGGATTACGCAGCCTGATTTTTTTAGGTCCTTCCTATTATTCTGAAATATTAAAATACTATACTTTTTTGCTCCTGTTGTTCATTCCACTCTTATGGCTTCGCCATAAATGGGGCTGGAAAATAGCGGCAATTCCAGGGATTGCCGCATGGGGATTGGTCCCTTTCATCACCAATCTCCCCTGGGATCAATACCCCGGTGAGTTTCATACTTTATCAGCGTATTGGGTGGGGCGTCCGGTAAACCTTTCCAATTTTTCAATTCTTCATTCCCTGATTTTTGTATCCATCGGTTTGATCATCGCAAATTTAATGAAAACTCCCGATGGAAAGTTTGATACAGCAAGATATATCAGAACTGCGCTGTATTTAGCGGGCATTTGTGCGGCAATATCCGCATCACTCTTAATTTGGTATTCTCCCCAACAATTATTTAACGGGTATACAGGCTATTTTCGGCTTCACCATCATCCTGGATACTACTTCATCAGCTTAACAGGCGGATTATTGCTGATGTCGATTGCTCCCTGGTTTCTCAGACAGCCCTGGCTTAAACCGTTTATTCTTTGGTTTGAAGCCCTTGGCAAAGATTCATTATATTGTTTTCTGGTCGGCAATTCATTAGCTGCCCTTTGGCCGTGGCAGTGGATTCCAGGCCCTGCCTTAAAGCTACTCAATATATTCATTCTGCTTGGGGTCACTGCTCTCATCTCAATCCTTCGCCGTGCTTTAAAAATCAAACCCAATATTGCCCAAGTTCCAACCGCCGAATAACTTGACCAAACCCAAAGCTAGGATTAGAATAGTGAAACTTATCGCGGGAGTCGCCAAGCGGTAAGGCGTCAGCCTTCCAAGCTGATATTCGCGGGTTCGAATCCCGTCTCCCGCTCAGTTTAAAAGCCCCGTAACGGGGCTTATTTATTGCCAGGAGAGCATGCAATGTTACCAATTAAGATCGCTCCAGAAATTTATTGGGTCGGTGTAAATGACCGCAAAACCGTATTGTTTGAAGGTCTTTGGCCGATTGAAAAAGAAGGGGTTTCGTATAATTCGTATTTAATCCGAGATGAGAAAAACATTCTCATCGACCTCGTAAATGAAAATTTCGCTGATGAATACCTGGAAAAATTGCGCTCATTAATTGATCTAAGCAAGTTGGATTATGTGGTGATCAACCATATGGAAGCAGATCATTCCTCTGGACTTCAATCTCTATTACAGGTAGCTCCCCAGGTAAAAATATTAACCAGCGAAAAAGCCCGAGGTATGCTCGCCGAATATTTTGATGTTCATGAAGCAGTTCAAACGGTTAAAGACGGAGAAGAGCTGGATGCCGGTCAACACAAATTACGGTTTGTATACACCCCATTTGTTCATTGGCCTGAAACCATGATGACATACGAGATCAATCATCAAATTTTGTTCTCATGCGATGGTTTCGGTGGGTATGGCGCTTTACCCGGAACCATCTTCTCCGATCAAGTACCAAATTTAGATGAATTTATCCAGGAATCTTTACGTTACTACACCAATATCGTAGCAACCGTAAGTAAACCGGTAATAAAAGCCGTTGAGAAATTATCTGGTACTCCGGTTTCCATTGTTGCCCCATCCCATGGTTTAGTTTGGCGCAAGGATCCCCAGCAAATTATTAATCTATTCCGGGAATGGGCAGACTATGCTACAAATCCCGGACAGATGGGTGTCACTTTAATATTTGGCTCAATGTATGGCAGTACTGGACGGATGGTTGAAGCGGTTGCTCAGGGTGTGGCCAGTGAAGGGTTGCCCATTAAAGTGTTTGAGGTTAGCTTTACGCACGCAAGCTATATTTTGCCCTGGCTTTGGACACAACGGGGTGTTTTAATCGCCTCCCCGACTTATGAAGGTGGATTATTCCCTTCCATTCGCCAATTTTTAGATCTGGCTGGTCAAAAGCATGTTCATGGAAAAACCGCAGGGTATTTTGGTAGTTACACCTGGGGCGGTGGTGCGCGCAGGCAAATGGAAACGCTCGCAGAAGGACTGCGTTGGAATTTAGCCGCCAGTTACGATTATTCAGGATTTCCACGAATGCATGAACTTGAAAAAGGCCGCGAATTTGGCGAAAATTTTGCCCGGCTACTTAAAGCCGGATAAACAAGGGGAAAAATCATCGCATCGAGAGCTTCGGATACCGCAAGCTCTCTTTTTTTTCTTTATGGTTTTACTCCGGAACTTTTCTTGACACATAATTTAAAAAGAGTTAGACTTGTCAATGAATAACTGTATCCATACAATCATACAGTTGCTTTTTAGATGAGGAGAAAAACCCTGATGCGCAAGACAATCATCCCAATTTCAATACTTATTTTAATTGTCCTGCTTCTGGCCGCCTGCCAGCCTGCAGCGACTAGCACCTCCGCAGCGGTTTCTGAACCAACCGCTGCCCCTACTGTCGCGGCCGATGACGGGGAAGTCGTTTTAGAGATCGCCGGGAAAGATGGCTCAAAATCCTTAACGATGACGCAGTTAAAAGAATTAACCGCTACAGAAGGTATGGCTGGCATTAAAACTAGTACCGGCCGCATTGTTCCCCCTGAACTTTATAAAGGTGTTTTGCTTACTGATTTACTGAATCAGGTTGGCGGGCTTGATGAAACCATGGCTGTGCAAATTGAAGCCAAAGATGGTTATGCCATGACCTTCTCACCGAACCAGATTGCCAATGGCGAATTCATTGCTTATGACCCTGGTACAGGCGACGAGGTAAAAGAGCCTGGTAAATTACAGGTCTTAATCGCCTATGAAAAAAATGGCCAGGCGTTGAATACCGACGAAGAAGGGAATCTTCGCCTGGTAGTAATTAATGACGATCCAAGCCAGGTAACCGACGGCCACTGGTCGATAAAATGGGTAGCAAAAGTGTCAATAAAACCTCTGGCCGCTGAATGGAATTTACAGCTGGAAGGTGCAATTACCGACGAAATCGATCGAGGTTCGTTTGAATCTTGTTCAACTGGCAAATGCCATCCGTCCACCTTCACGGATGATAAAGCTCAGGTATGGAGCGGTACCCCATTATTTATTCTCGTCGGGCGAATTGACGATGAACTTAAACACGATACCGGTGCGTTTAATCGTGATCTAGCCGAGGCTGGATACGCGATTGACATCGTTGCTTCAGACGGATACACCATTACACTGGACAGCGCGATGATCAACAATCCCGATATCGTGGTTGCAAACGCGGTTAATGGAAATCCTTTAACCGATAAAGACTTCCCTCTAAAGCTCGTTGGGCCGGGTTTATCCAAAAAAGAGATGGTTGGTGGAATTGCCAAAATTGTTTTACGCCTGGACGAAAAAGCCGTTGTTGAACCCACTGCTGAACCGACAAAAGAAATAGTATCCTCAACAGGTCCAGTAGATCCAAATGCTTTATTAAATATATTTGGCTTAGTAGATACCCCAAAAGCCTGGTCATTGGAAGATTTAAAAGCTCTAGATCAGGTGAAAGTGACCGCAGAACATCCCAAAAAAGGGAAACAGGATTATGAAGGCGTTCTGTTGAAAACCTTATTTGATCTGGTTGGATTAAAACCAGACGCAAAGACCCTCATATTAACTGCAAGCGATGGTTTTTCCGCCGAAGTCAGCCTTGAAGAAGTTGCCAAGTGCCCTGAATGCATGCTTAACCTTGGCGATGGTGGAAATTTACACAGCGTAATGCCTGGGTTCCCTAGCAATGCCTGGGTCAAACAGGTAGTTAGCATCGAAGTGAAATAATCCTGATTGAGGGAAAAGAGGTGGCTTGGTTTAACAAAACCAGCCACCTCGCCATTTAAGGAATCTGAATGAAAAAAAGATTATTATTATCACTGGTCTTAATTGCCAATTTGTTAACAGGTTGTACCCCAAAAGAAAAAACTCCCCTGATTATTTTTTTTGTGCAGGAAGTCTAATCAAGCCCTTTGATGATTTAGAAAAAGCATTTGAAGAGAAATATCCTTCCATTGATGTACAAAACGAGTGCCACGGTTCAATCCAGGTAATCCGTCACGTGACCGATATTCACAAAGAAATCGACATTGTCGCCACAGCGGATGCGAACCTGATTCCAATGCTCATGTACAGCACCAACGATCCAAACACAGGTCTGCCGTATGCAGACTGGTATATCAAGTTAGCCACAAATCAAATCGGTATTGCCTATTCCGAAAAAAGTAAATATAAAGACGAAATCAATTCTGAAAACTGGTTAGAAGTCATCACTCGGCCAGATGTACGATCGGGATTATCTGATCCCAGGTTTGATGCTCTCGGCTACCGCCAAATGATGATTGTGGACCTGGCCTCTATTGACTACGCGAAACCCGCTGCCTTCTTCAACCTGTACGGTGAGCAATTTAAGTACCCGGTGCTGGTGGAATCAGAAAACAACATCGATGTTATTCATATCCCTGAAATATTGGAAACGAAAGAAGGATCGCATATTGTGGTTCGCGGATCCAGCGTACAACTAATCGCGTTACTTGAATCCGGCGATTTGGACTACGCCTTTGAATATGAAAGCGTTATTCAACAACATAATCTTGGAATGGTTGAACTTCCAGATACGCTCAATTTGGGAAGTAGTGAACAGATCGATTCTTATCGGCGAGCTACGGTCAAATTAGATTTTCAACGATTCCTGGCTGTAAAGCCTGTTTTCATGGGGGATCAAATTACGTATGGGATCACCATACCCAGTAACTCCCCTCACCCAAAAGAAGCAGCGCAATTTATTGCCTTTATATTAAGTCCGCAAGGGCGAGAAATCATGCTTGCAAATCACCACCCGCTATATAATCAGCCTGCAGCCGATGGGTTTAACAACTTACCCGATATTTTGAAGACCTTAACGATCACCACCCAATGAACCGCCGATCGATCCCTTTTATATTTTATGTAGCAGCCTTTGGGGTAATCCTGTTTATCTTGCTGCCAGTATTCAGCACAATCATATCAACCACCCCAGATGCATTGCACAAGACAGCTTTAGACGAAGAGGTGGTTAATTCCATCCGAATAACTTTTTTGAGCGGCGCAGCAGCCACATTGATTGGGGGATTCACTGGGCTTCCACTAGCCTATATTTTAGCCCGGCTCAGTTTTCCAGGGAAACGAGTAATTGAAGCATTAATCGATCTTCCTGTGATTCTTCCACATACCGCCGCAGGAATTGCTTTATTAATGGTCTTTGGCCGGCAAGGCATCTTTGGACGCTGGTTTGCGCCTTATGGGATTTATTTTACCGATAATTTCTCCGGGATTGTCGTAGGAATGTTATTTGTCAGCCTGCCATTTCTAATCAACGCAGCACGTGAAGCATTTTTAATGGTAGATGTTGAAATTGAGCGCATGGCTCTCCTGGACGGGGCAACCTCCTGGCAGGCATTTTTTCAAATCACGTTACCGCAAGCCTGGCGTGGGATTCTCAGCGGCGCTCTGATGATGTGGGCGCGGGGTATTTCTGAATTTGGTGCGGTGGTCATTTTGGCTTACCACCCCACAATCATTCCGGTTTTGATATATGAGCGGTTCGCAGGGTTTGGGTTAAAAGCAGCCCAACCTGTTACCGTTATTTTGATTGTTGTAGTTTTACTGGTTTTTGGATTTTTGCGGTGGTTATCAGACCGCAATAAATGAGTTACGCAATCCTTACCGGCTGATCGCGGGAATCGCTACTGTATAAATCGCCTGATAGATTTGGTGACCCGTTGTCAGTGATGTATTTTCAATTCCGCCAAACACATGGATTTGTGTATCCAGCGGAACAAGGGTTATTTCACCATGAAACTGCTGAATCGGTGGATCAATTTCCTGATATACATTTTGTTGCGGTACAAACCGCAGGGAGGGCAGCGTTTCATCTGATTTTCCCATCCCGCCCATCAGGTAAACTGCATCCACCATTGCGGTAATCCCCATGCTATAGCGTGCCTGTGGAAGTGCCAAACCGGCCTCCCAGGGGTTTTCCTTCTCTGCCTCTCGGTTCGGATAATAGATCCATGTATTGGTGAGAGGGCCAGCTTTATCCTTTCCACCAAATAAAAATATTTTATTTCCCAAAACTGCTGCACCGGCTGATTGCAAGGCAGTTGGCATCGCTTCTCTTTGTTCCCACTGATCCGTCAGCGGATCATACATTAGCACAGAATTCCGGATTTGTACGCCATCCCATCCGCCAAATAAATATAAACGACCTTCAAACGCCGCTTGTGCGTAGCCACTGAGGGGAATTGGCAAATTTGCTGCCCTGGTCCAGGTATCATCTCGGGGATCGTAAACTTCTAAAACATCCGTAGGTTTTCCATTCGACTGCAAACCACCTGGAATATAGATTTTTTCACCCAATAGAGCAGCGTGAATCTCCATAACGGGTGTAGGTTTAGACGCATGGGTTTGCCATTTTGTCTCAGTTGAAGAAAACGACCACACCTCACTGCTCGGCCCATCCACGCCTGCACCCCCAATCAGATAAATCCGGGTTTCGTAGCGTTCGGCAGCCATGCCAGAAACATTGCTCGGAAAAGGTTCACCGATTTGCCAACGCGATATATTTAATGAGGGGGTTGGTTGGGCTATTTCCACACTTTGAATACGGTCATTCCATACCACAACAGACAAAACCAACACAATAACAAAAAGCAATGCCAAACCAATCCGAAGAATAGTTATTCTGGATCGGGGAAATTGATTTTCCGCAAATGGCCTTTCAGGCTGATCAACCGGAGGCGGTAAGCTCTCTTTGTTTTCTGATTGGTCAATTTCCTGCGGCACGGGTCTATCGACTTGAGGCGCGCTAATCAATCCAATCCGTAGCGCATAAAGCGTGGCCTCAGTGCGCGATACTACCCCTATCTTGGAAAAAATATTGCGCAAATGGACTTTTACGGTGTTGGGACTGATAACCAGTTGCTGGGCGATCTCTTTGTTGCTTGCCCCCGTTGCAACCAGTTTTAGAATCTCTAATTCGCGTTCGCTCAGGCCGTTTTCATCGGTCATGTTGGTTATTATAATACGCAACCACGAGAAACTAAAATTATTCCATCCTTGATTTTTCTCTGGTTACTGCTCCGGCCATCACAGACGTATAATTACTGTTGAGAAATCTGAGTAAGCCAATGGTTTTTAATCTTAGATTTGATGAAAGGGAAACACCATGATCGTTCAACTTGCATACGGTCGTGCACCAATCGAAATAGAAGTTCCTGACACCGCAAAAATAATTCGGCCAAAACACGCCCAGGGATTACCCAATGAATCCGAGGCAATTCGAGCTGCGCTGCGGAACCCGATTCAATCGCCTGCTTTGACAGCCCTTGTCAAACCAGGCGATAAAATAGTTATTGCCCATAGTGATATCACACGAGCAACCCCCAATGAAAGAATCCTTCCAGTCATCTTATCCGAATTAGAGTCTGCGGGAATCCGGCGAGAAGATATTACTCTGCTAAATGCCTTAGGAACGCACCGGCCACAGACTCTTGCTGAACTGCGAACGATGTTGGGCGATTATGTTATTGATCATTACCGTTGTTTGCAGCATGATGGAAATGATGACAGAAATTTAGTCTCGTTAGGCAATACTTCCTTTGGACATCCCGTGAGGTTAAACCGGATCTTAATGGAGGCAGACTTAAAAATCCTCACCGGGTTTATTGAACCGCATTTCTTTGCCGGCTTCTCTGGCGGTCCAAAAGGCGTACTGCCTGCTCTGGCTGGCAGTGAATCTGTGCAGACAAACCACAGCTACGAAATGATTGGGCACCCAAATGCTACCTGGGGAATCACAGAAGGCAATCCCATTTGGGAAGAAATGCGCGAAATGGCATTAAAAGCAGCACCTGTATTCTTATTAAATGTCACAATGAATACAGAACGCCAAATTACCGGCGTCTTTGCCGGAGATTTACTTGCCGCTCATACTGCGGGCATAGAATTTGTCCGCAGCCATTCCATGCAGCCCGTCTCAGAGCCTTTTGACGTGGTTATATCAACGAACTCGGGCTATCCTTTAGATCAAAACTTGTATCAGGCTGCCAAAGGAATGCGCGCCGCCAACAACATTGTTCGCGATGGAGGAGCTATCCTCATGGCTGCTGCCTGCGAGGATGGATTACCCGCTCATGGGCAGTATGCCCAATTGTTGGCACAGGCTGGCTCACCAAAACGATTATTGGAAATGCTAGCCCAACCAGGATTTTCAGCGTCAGATCAATGGAACGCCCAGGTTCAGGCAATGATTCAGATACGCTGTGATGTATTTTTATATTCCGGCGGCTTAACCGATCATGAAATCCGGTCTGCTTTATTAACCCCTGTACGCAACCTCAACCAAACCATCTCGGAATTGATTCAAAGGTATGGGTCCCATGTCGCCGTTTTACCGGACGGACCGCTGGTCATTGCAACCCTTGAAAATCCGGTATAATGCAAAAATGAAATATCAACCATTCGATTTCAAATCAACGGAGGTATCTATGAAACCCCGCATCGTTCGTCTTGGAATACTGGTAGTGTTGGCAGCGCTTTTCCTGAGCGCCTGTAATTTGCCGCTTGGGAACCGCTCTTTGAAAATTCCGGTTCGTATCAACGAAGAGCGCATGTTAAATATTTTGCAAGCGATTCAAGAAACCGCCATGAAAAATGCCAACGTGGACGGACAGGTGAATTTTGCCAGTGTGGATATGATAGCACCGGACACCGTTCGTGTGGCTGGCTCAGCCACAGGCCCAAATAGCCAACAAATCAGCGGCTCTTTTGACATCCTTGTAGGTGCGCTGGAAGGAAATCTAACCGTTCAGGTTACCAACATCAACTTAACCGGTTTTGATGCAGCACCTCGTCTGGTGGACCAGCTCAACCAGCAATTAGCGCAATCACTTAATGACGTGGTTCGAGAAAACGGTTTTAACGCCAGGGTTACCTCAGTCAGCGTTACTGATACTGAATTGGAGATCATGATTGAGGTTCCAATCACGAAAGAAAATTAAATCCTGGTTCACCCCAAACAAGTTGTGATATAATTTGGACACCCTATCCACAAGATAGGGTGTCGTAATGACCGGGCCCGTAGCTCAGCGGTCAGAGCGGACGGCTCATAACCGTTTGGTCGCTGGTTCGATCCCAGCCGGGCCCACCAGAAGAGAAAAAAGTTGCTCGCTGGCCCCCTTTTGGGGGTCTTATTCAATCCCAGCCGAGCCTACCAGAAAAGAAAAAAAGTTGCTCGCTGGCCCCCTTTTGGGGGTCTTATTCAATCCCAACCAAGACAAATAACAAAACTTATCAATTACCTTGCCCCTAACTTCAATTGCGGATAAGATTATCACAATTACACATTATCTCAAACCAAAGGATTTCACCCCCATGATTACCTGTCCCTGGTGCGGTACAACCTACGCAACTTTTCAATCCAATTGTAAAAATTGCGGAGGCCCACTGCCAGCCCCAGAAGTCATTACACAGGCTTCTACAGATTTTCAACCCCAATTACCACCGCCTGCACCGCGGGTAATTTCCAATTCGTATGTTTGGAAACTGCTTTGGACGGATGCAGTTGCAATCACCGCCATGATTCTGACCTTTATTGGCGCTATATTTGCCATGGTTGGAATTGGACTGACCCTGGCAGTCGTTACAGCTTTTGTCGGTATCCCGTTTGCAATTATTGGCTGCGGCTTATTCTTGGTGGGCGGGATCATGGCATATTTGCGGTATCAAGAAAAACAAAAGGTAGTCAATGTTTTGCGGTTTGGGCAGCCAACCCTTGGCCAAATTACAACAGTAGAAGAGAATATCATGGTCGAGGTAAATGGCCGTCATCCGTGGAAAATTGAATATCTGTTTCAAATGAATGGGAAATCGTATTCCGGTAAAGTGTCCACATTAAATCATCCAGGCAGACAGTTTCAATCCGGAAATGCTGTTTACATCTTGTGCCTTCCCGAAAACCCCGAGGTTAACGCAATTTACCCGCATCCATAATTAATCCACCTGGAGATAACGACTCATGGCAGTAAACAATATCCTCAGCTTAAAATGTCCCTCGTGCGGTGCAGGGTTGGATATCACCCCGCACAATGCCCGAACAGCCTGCTCTTATTGCGGATCAGTTCACTTAGTAAAAGATTTAATTTCCTCCACGGAACAGAATGCTGCGGAGCATTCAATTCAACCAATGGTTGCCCAACCGGAAGGAATCATTCTGCAAACTGGCCGTAACAGCTTACGCATTACACGCCGCTGGTTTTCCTTGGGGACTATTCCACTTTTATTCTTTGCCATCATTTGGGATGGTTTCTTACTTTTTTGGTATTCGATGGCCTTCGGCGCAGGCACACCGGTTATTTTTATCCTTTTTCCCCTGATTCATGTTGGTGTAGGTATTTTCCTAACCTACTCAGCCATTGCAGGACTGGTAAACCGGACCTACATCGATTTAGACCCCCAGGAACTATCCATCTGGCATTCTCCCTTGCCCTGGACCGGTGAATTAACGGTACCTGTAAAAGAATTAAAGCAGTTTTATGTAAAACAACTGCAAAAAAGCACCAGCAAGGGTGGAACAAAGATACAATATGAGCTCCATGCGGTTTTACAATCCGGTACCAGCCGGAAAATATTAGGCGGTCTGGATTCACCTGATATTCCACGCTATGTTGAACAACAATTGGAACGCACCCTGAATATTGATAACCAGCCAGTTATTGGAGAATATCGCTATTGATCTTACGAAATCAAAAATCATCCCAACAAATCAGCTTTGTTGGGATGATTTTTTAATTTCTAGGACAAATTAACTGTACAGCCTAAGCCCGGGGACTCACCGGTAATTAGCCAGCCATCCTCCATCTTAAACCCAATTTGGGTTGGGTCATTGATCAAATCCAGATAACCATCCAGATCCCCATAGCGAACCGAAGGGCTGCTTAAAGCCAGGCTTAGCCCTGCCGCGGTTAATAATGCAGGCTCAATAACACACGAAACCATGACAGCCATTTGCGCCGCACGAGCCAACGAGACCATCTGCCTAGCACAATGCAGCCCACCGCAAGAGGCCAGCTTAATGCTGATTCCAGAAGCCATTTTATTCGAGGCAATTTTTAAAGCAGAGCTGGGTCCTTTAACGCTTTGATCAGCTAAAACTGGAACCGGGCTGTGATGTGTCACCTCAAATAATTCATCTAAGCGGTCAGGATGGGTTGGTTGTTCAATCATCTCCAAATCATTGTGCAATTCTTTTGCAACCGAAATGGCGTCTTGCACAGCATATCCACCGTCAGCATCCAGTCGCAAAATATGATCGGGCAGTGCGCGGTGAATGGCTTTTATTCGGTAGATATCTTCCTCAGGATTCACACCCCCTTTGATTTTCAACATTCGATATCCTAATCGAGCTTTTGCCTTGGCAATTTCAACACTTTCCTGGACAGTTGCAATGGGAACAGTCACTGAAGTCTGGATGCGGTCCCGGTAGCCGCCCAAAAGGCGGTAAAGCGGCATATCTGCCATCAAGCAAAACAAATCATACAAAGCCAGGTCTAGAGCACAGAGTGCAGCGGGATGATCTTTCAGTAGATTGGACAGCATATCCAATGCATATTCCAGGTTATATGGGGGCAGATCTTGCATTAAAGCAGCCCCTTGCTGGCAGGCATGGATTGTTACATTTACTGGCTCACCCGTAATATTGGGATGAGCAGCCGTGGCTCCCCAGGCAATTTTTCGATCCCTGGTCTCCAGACGAACAAAAATAGCTGTAATACTTTTAATCTCAAGCCCTCCGGCCATGCGTACAGGGGCTTTCAATTTAATTTCAATTGGGGATACTTCTGTTTGGATTACTTGCATGGTACACCTCCGAATCGGGTAAATGGACCAATCCAATGGTTAACCTGGAGATAGAGCAGTGTATATTTGCAGATAATTAAATTATACCCACTCGCTTAGAAATATTTTCCATAAATAGGCAATATTGCTCTCTTTCATTGAGATTGTATTTTTTATAATGGGTCATGTTGAACAGAATCTTCAAAATTTAATTTAATGAGGTTTAGCATGAAAAAATATGGGTTGATGGTCCTTGTATTGACCATTTTTAGCGTATTCCTAAGCGCTTGCAGCACATCATCAGAACCTTCATTTGCAGAAATCCCTGCCGGTGAAGCATTTGTGGATGGTGAGAGTATTTATTTTGCCCATACAGAGACGTCCGATCCAGGGGTTGCCGAAGTCCTGACGGGCATGATGAAGTCCCCAGTTTTGGTCGTCCCCTCTCTAGCGGAAGTACCTGACTCTGCTTTATCAGATGTTTATGTATTCAAAAACGGGGTAAAAGGGATGGGACCATTGAACTTCCAACCTGATGTTTTCCCCAACCAACCAGGCGATGAAGGGTACACTCCGCTGCGAAAAATCGTATTTGTCAGCTGGGTAGATGAAAGCCAGGCCAAGTTACTTAAATCCGAGGAAGAAATTAAAAATCTGGTCGATCAAGGAGCATTAACCCTCGAAGAAAGCAATATTGTGGTCAATATGCCCTTCATGACCTGGAAGGACGGAAAACGCTAATGGATAATGTAATCTTAGTTGCCTTCATCACCGGATTAACCGCGGGTGGATTAAGCTGCTTTGCAGTCCAGGGTGGGTTATTAACTGGTTCTATAGCCAGACAGGTTGAAGCCGCCAGCCAGATCAGCCAGACAAAAACTGCAAACAGTAAACGCAGTCGCCTTGAGAGTCAAAACAGCACGCCAAAGGGAATGCTTCAACCCATCCTGTTATTCATGGTGGCCAAGTTAGCCGCATACACCTTGCTCGGTTTTCTTTTAGGGCTGCTAGGATCAATGTTTACATTTTCTCCGGCTATTCAAGGTGTGATTCAACTTGCCATTGGGATTTTCCTGGTCGGCAACGCCCTAAGAATGTTCAATGTTCACCCAATCTTTCGATATTTTAGCTTCGAACCCCCATCTCAATTAACCCGCTATATTCGTAAGGTGAGTAAACGCGGGGATCAATGGATTACCCCAGTTTTTCTCGGCGCTTTAACCATTCTTTTACCCTGCGGCGTCACCCAATCGATGATGGCAGTGGCGGTTGGAACAGGTAATGCCGCCTTGGGGGCAGTGATCATGTTTGCCTTCGTTTTAGGCTCCAGCCCAACGTTTGTTGGTGTATCCTGGTTAGCAACCAGTATTGGCGGATTGTTCCAAAAGTATTTTTACCCTATTGTCGCAGTTATTGTCCTGGGGTTAGGACTGTATTCCATCAACAGCGGTTTGGTTTTAACTGGCTCACCTGTTTCAGCAGCCAGCCTGGTTCAAACCGCAAAATCGGCTGAACAAGCCCCTGTAATCTCCGGAAACGTAGCCCAAATCAATGTACTGGATAACGGGTATTCACCCCAAATACTGACTTTGCCCGCCAATCAAGAAATTGAATTGCATCTGGTGACCAACAATACACGGTCCTGTTCTCGGGCATTCGCCATTCCTGACCTGAACATATCTGAATTGTTACCAGCTACTGGAGATGTAGTTGTGAAACTGCCGCCTCAACCAGCCGGAACCAAAATTCAATTCATGTGCTCGATGGGTATGTATACGGGAATGTTCCAATTCGAATAAGGATGATTGATATGCTGAGAAAAACATACACCATCCCTGATATGCACTGCCCCGCCTGTGTCATGCATTTGGAAGGCCTGGAAGATAAACTCCCTGGTATTCACTTTATCCAGGCAAATTACAAAAAACAGCGCATGGAGGTTGAGTTTGACGAAATGGTCATTTCAGAAGAAGCCATCCAGGCAGCCGTAAAAAAACTGGGCTACGAAATCAAGGTCGATTAGAACATTCAATAAGAAAAATTCAAAAAACACCATCCAAAAAGGTTGGTGTTTTTTTGTTCTTTAGATTTCCTTCTATCGGAAATGCCATCTCAAATAAATGACATTAATTGGCAAGATGGAAATATTTTTTCAACCTCCAATCTCCTATGCTAAAATCAATATATCGAAAAAGATCACTCATCCAGCGCAAAATTCATTTCTTTAAATTGTTCAAGAGGAATACTTATGGCGATTGAATTTCCAGAGAGCACCATCATTTGCCAGCAAATGAACCAGGTATTGCCAGAACGAGTCATCCAGCAAGTAGTCATCCGCGATCCCAATGGTACGCCATTCCGGTGGGGATTTTCCAACCTGGATAAAGTTGATATTTCCGGCCAAAAGGTAAATCAGATCACCAAACATGGGGATTATATATTCATACATTTAGATCAACATCAAATCATGTTTGGCGATTTGATCGGGAAAATTCTTTATCACAAGGCTGGAGAAAAACGCCCTCCCAAGGCAGCAATTGTATTTGAATTGAATGATCAGGCAGCCTTTTCTTACAGCCCTTCATTGTACGGTTATTGCCGGGCAAACACCGCTGAAGAAACGGAACGATTTTTACCCTCCACCTGGGTCGAACCGCTTGATGCGGAATTCACCCCCGATTACCTGGCCGCTGCTTTCGCTGAACCTGAACGAAAAATTGCCAAGCAAATGAACGTTTTTAACGTGCAATACAAAGCACATGGAGTTTGCAATGGCTATTGGCAAGAAATTTTATATTTAGCCGGGGTTCATCCCCAACGGAAATCTAAAGAAATCACTGCAACTGAAATCGATCTGCTCCATGCGGCCACAATCGAGGTGACCCAAAAAGCCCTGGAATTTCACGGAAGC
>JAJUJY010000219.1 GCA_029265085.1 Chloroflexota bacterium | reverse complement strand
TTGCGACTGCATTCCAGTGCGCTTTTGAAATCTTTACTCCGCAGGTGGACTCCCCCCAGGCCAATCAAGCAAAAACCTAATTCATTAAAATCTTCGAAATTTTCCAAAATTATCTTGCTGCGCGTAAGAGCTGCTGCTGCTTCATCATGCAGCCGGAGACGTTGATATAAAGAACCGATCCGTGATAATACAACCGCTAATGAAAAGACATCGGCGGGAGAATCTTCCAATGCGGTAATTGCCGCATTAAACCATGCAGTTCCTTCTAAAAAAAGGCTGCGGATATTGAAAAACTGGTAAACCGTTTCTGCGCAATTCTCCAGTGATTTTCCATCCCGAGCAGTAATCAACCTGTTCCAGGCAAGATGCGCATTTTCTAATTCGCATTGTAATTGATTGAGGGTTTCGATCTGCTCACTCCCTTTGATCGAGTTCCGCATTTTTATTAAAAGGCTGGCGTAGTATGCCGTATGGCGCTTTTCTGTTTCTAGTTTTTCTTGAATATTTATGGATAATTTTTCACCTGCATATTGCCGCAAGGTTTCATGCAGATCATAGCGGCCATCCGATCCTTTTCTCAATAAGGATTTTGCGGTAAGGGAATCCAAAATTTTGATTTTGGCACAGGCAATCTGTGCTGCGGCTTCCAGACTGAAGCCACCGCGAAATACGGATAACCTTGCAAAGACAAGGCGCTCTTCTATGGATAATAATTGCCAGGATACCTCAAATACGGCTCGTAGGCTGGCATGTTGTGGGGGAGTATTGATCGCTGAATTTTCTAAAATATCCAGGTCATGCTGCACGGCCTGGGCTAATTCGTTACAGGTGCGGCTCCAAAGGGTGGCAGCGGCCAGTTCAATGCCTAGCGGCAAGCCGTCCAGTAAACGGCAAATTTTTATTGCAGGGGGAAGGGTATTCTGATCCAGTTCGAAATTATGGTTGATCTGGTGCGCACGCCGCAAAAACAGGGTAAGGGCTTCAGAATGATTCAGCGGGTTAACTGCTTCCTCACTCTCTGGCAGGCTTAGTCCCGTTAAATGAATAATACATTCTTCTCGCAGGTTGAGCCGTTCTCTGGAGGTGACAAAAAATGTGACCGCAGAAGTCTCGGCAATTAAATTTGCCAGGAGAGTTGCGTTTTCAGGATTTCCTAATAATTGCTCAAAATTATCCAGCACCAGCAGTATGTTTTTACGACGCAGGTAATTTGTGATTTGCCCTTGCAGCGATTGCTGATCGGTAAAGTTGAAATCTACAGCTTCCGCCAGGGAAGTTAATAGTTGATCAGGCGTATACGTTTCTCGCAGCGGCACGTAGTAAACCCCATCTGGAAAGATACCGACTTGTTGGTGGGCTGCTTCTATTGCCAATCGAGTTTTACCAACCCCGCCCGGGCCTAGTAGTGTTACCAGCCGGTTCTCTGGGTCAATCAAGGTGTTGGCAAGCTCGATGAGCTCCGCACGGCGTCCTACAAACGGTAGTCCTTCCCGTGGAAGATTTTGCCAGGTGGTTGGGCGATTTGGTTTAACACTTTTCCCTGAACGGATTGTCTCAAATAAGCTTTTGGTTTGCTCTGAGGGTTCAACTCCCAGGTGATCATTTAGGTAACGTCTCAGCACCATATATTGGTTTTGGGCAGCACTGATATGACCATCCACGGCCAATAACCGCATCATTTCTGCATGGGCACTTTCTTCCCAAGGTGTCAATTTTAGGATGCGCGTGATTGTTTGACGAGCCAGGGCATATTCACAGCGCCGTTCATAAAATGCTGCTAGTAAGGATAATCCTTCTACACAGCGCTGAACAAATTGCTCGCGCATCAACATTGCCCACTCGTCAAATAACGGGCTGCCCTCTAAAATCATTTGATCTAAAAATGGTTCCTGGTGTAATTCAACCGCGCCTTGCAGATGCAGGGGATTTAACCGCCCGCGTCCATCCTGATTCAGGTAATGTTGGTAGGCCGATTTTAATTTTGATTCAAACGTATGAACATCAACCTGTATCTGTGCCTTGGGATTCAGTCCAATGGTGTCTCGTTCTACCAGTAAAAATACCGGCGTATTGGGTGTTTCTCCCAGCGCTTTACGTAAATACGACAGGGTTTGTCGAAGATTGTGAAGCGCCTGGTCTTCTGGTTGGTCTGACCACAACAAACCTGCCAGGCGTGCACGCGTGTGGGGCCTGGTGCGCTCAACGGCAAGATATGCCAACAGTGCACGGGTTTTATCGGTGTCAAAATTACGGATAAGTTCTCCGTCTTTTCGGGTTTCAAAATGGCCGAAACAGGTGATGTTCAATATTGGCATGATGTACCCTCAAGATAATTATAGAGGGTGGTTTTCTTTTTTGTGACGATTTTCTGACGCGAATTTCATAAACTCTGAACATGACCTGCCCGTTTTGGTTTGGAACTGTTTGGAGGAAATCAAATGTCCAATCGCAGTATGTTGCATCGGTCCCTTGTTGTAATGATCATCCTGAGCTTGTTTGCGGGTACGAACCTGCCGGTCTCAGCCAGTAATTATGTGACCCAACCCCTTTTATGGGTTCCCAATGATGTTGTCCATGCAATAGCCATTGCAAACAACACCCTTTACATTGGCGGCGATTTCACTCGTATTGGTCCACCCACCGGCCCGTTTGCCGATCTGGATCCGGTCAGCGCAGAGGTTGATCTGAATATGCCGCGAGTTGGATCAGGCCCAGTGCGCGCGATTGCTCCCGATGGCAGCGGCGGCTGGTACCTGGGTGGTGTTTTTACCCAGGTTGGCGGGCAGCAGCGTCATGGCCTGGCGCATATTCTGTCCGATGGCAGCCTGGATCCGGATTGGAAAGTCGATATAAGTCAGTTTGGATCTGTTTATGCGCTGGCGGTGAGCGGCGGGACTGTTTTTGTTGGTGGTTCATTCAGCAGCCTGGGCGGTTTGCCGCGCAGTAATATTGCTGCTGTTGATGCAGCCAGCGGCGAGGTTACCTCCTGGAATCCAGGGGCTTCCAATTACGTCTATGCGTTGGCTGTTAGCGGCGGAACAGTTTATGCCGGGGGTGCGTTTGGGGTGATTGGCGGACAGGTCCGCAGCCGGGTGGCTGCGCTGGATATAGCCTCTGGCAGCGTGCTAAGCTGGAACCCTGGCGTCAGCGGCAGTACCGTGTACATTGTTTATTCGCTTTCATTATGCGGTGACAGAATGTATATCGGAGGGGCCTTCACCGGCGTGGGAGGGCAGCCGCGTGCCAACCTTGCCAGTGTGGATGCAGTCAGCGGATCCGTTACTGCCTGGGACCCTTCAGCGAATGGGCAAGTAAATGCCCTGGTCTGCGGCGCCGGAACGATCTACGCTGGCGGGCGGTTCACAACCATTGGCGGTCAGACCCGTAACCGTATTGCGGCCCTGGATACTTCACTGGATACCAATAACGCAACTCTTTGGAACCCAAACGCCAACGACTGGGTTGAGTCCATGGCACTGATGGGTGATATGCTTTATGCTGGCGGCCGTTTTGACATGATTGGCGGGGGTGTCCACCGCTATCTGGCTGCGCTTGATACCACCCTAAACACTGGTATGGTAAAAGAGTGGGATCCGTATCCTGATAGTAACATCCTGGCTGTGGCTGCAAGCACTGATCGTGTGGCTGTTGGCGGTTGGTTTAGCAGTATCAATATGAAAATTCGCAACCGTATTGCTGCGATCGACTTGAGCACAGGAGAGCTTACCGATTGGGATCCTAATGCCAACCTGCCAGTCTATGATCTGGTTGTTACGGATACACTGGTTTATGCTGCTGGCAATTTTGGGAACATCGGCGAACAGTCGCGCAATAAATTGGCGGCCCTCGACCGAGCTACTGGTTTAGCCACGGCCTGGAATCCCAATGCCAACCTGAGCGTGCTGGATATTGAACTCAATGGTACGACACTGTATGCGGGAGGTAACTTTACTACAATTGGCGGCGCCAGCCGTTCATACCTGGCTGCATTAGATACCACTGTCGATTCAAATAACGCCACCACCTGGAATCCAGCGTTGGCAGGTGGCAGTGTCACCACCCTGGAAATGGATAGTAACACACTCTATGCAGGCGGTAATTTTACCTCTGCGGGTGGTGGTACTTCACGCCAGCGCCTGGCTGCTTTTGACCTGACGAACGGTGCGCTCACAGGTTGGAACCCCGGCGCAGATTATTCGGTTTCTGATCTGGCTGTCGGCGAGGATACGGTGTATGTTGGCGGTGATTTCGAGCTCATTGGCGGCCAAACGCGTGAATACCTGGCTGAGCTAGATAAAACTACCGGATTGGCTACCGCCTGGAATCCGATTTTGGAGGATGATGTCTATGCCCTTGCGCTGAGCGGTGATGTTCTTTTTGTCGGCGGTTATTTCCAGACCATCAATAGTATGCAGCAAGCTTACCTGGCTGCGCTCGATACCACTCAGCCAACAGGTAGTTTGCTTTCCTGGTCTCCTGCGCTTTACGATGCCGTCTACACAATACTGCCTCATGGCAATCACCTTTACCTGGGTGGGAATCCCGATTTTGTTGAAAATGAACCACAAACCCACCTGGCACGCCTCGATGTTGTCTGTGCAACTACCCTACCAGCAGATCAGATTACGGCTGCGTCTGCCCGCTTGAATGGTAATGTGCTAACCCTTAATCCTGCGGACCAGTTCCGTTTTGAATGGGGTTTGTCTAGCGGCACCTATCCTAACCTTGTGCCTGGCTCACCAGACCCGCTTGGCCAGGCGGGCGTGGTGCAGGTTTCTGCAACGCTTAATGGCCTTTCCATCGGTCAGACGATTTACTACCGGGTTGTGTTGGTCACAACAGCAGGTGAAATCTTTGGCGCAGAAGAATCATTCACTCCACAAGAAAATGGATTTAACGTATTTCTCCCGGCTGTGTTGCGATGATTCGGCTGAACAGCCCCGGTTAATTTGAAATATGTCAAACCACCTATGAATAAGTCCTATCATTCTTATCTCCTGCGTATATGGCAAAGCGATGAACGGGGTCATCCGATCTGGTTGGCCTCGTTGGAAGACCCGCATACACGCCGGATTATCCACTTTAAGAGTTTAGAAGAATTGTGGCATTACATCAAAAACCAGGCTGCCGTTGATAAAGTTGGTTTTCCTGATCCCGATTTACCAAAAGCACACGATGATTGAAATCAATCTGTTTGGATTATTGAGCTTGATTCAGGATGAATAAACTATTATTTTTCATCCTTCCGCTTAATTCATTTGCTCGTTTCGTGATGATATACAAGGAGGCGTCATGCGCAAATTAATTTGGTTGGTTATTCTCATTGTTTCCCTGGCAGTCAGCCCAATATCCACCGCTCTGGCTGAGCCGGACAGAGGAATTCCGATATTTGATGTCAACACCACAAGCGATTTGGGTGACAATAACCCGGGGGATTGTAAATGCGTGATGACTGGCACTTCGACGTTTTGTTCTCTACGTGCTGCATTTGAGGAGGCCAAAGCTTGCGCAGGTGATAATGATATTATGTTGGATAATGGCATTACCTATACGATTAGTTCCTATTTGGAAGCCAGTCCTGCGTCTATGCTTAGCACGGAAACAATCAATTTGTACACCAATAATCGTAGTGGGGAAAGAGCAATTATCAAAGGCACGGGGACAGAGAATTATCAGGCGATCAACCTGGCCTACGGTACGATGAACATTGATAACATCACCATCAGCGATTCCAATGGTATCACCATGCTTCAGAGAGCCACCCTTAACATGAACAATGTGTTGATGATGGATAATCATAATATCGGAGATATCAATGATTATCGGAGCGGTGGTGGAGCAATTGAAAACAACGATTCGTTTCTAACGATTACAAACAGTACCTTTAATAATAACAATAGTGTGAATGGTTGTGGTGGGGCGATCAATAACAGTGGTGAATTGATTGTAGAAAATTCTACTTTTGTGAGTAATGTGGCGGCTCGTGGGGGGGCAATTTGCCATATTGGGTTCACATTTCCAAACCCAGAGACAACCTGGACTTTCACCATTCGGAATAGCACATTCAGTAGCAATGCGGCCTCGTATCAGGGAGGTGGCCTTTTTGTCTCTGGACCAAGTTTTAACGGGGAATATAATCTTGTAGAACATAGCCTGTTTAGCGGTAATCAATGCCCCTCT
>JAJUJY010000244.1 GCA_029265085.1 Chloroflexota bacterium | reverse complement strand
ATATCCTTACATCATCCGGTTTTATAAACCAGTCCGCTTGCTGCCGCTTCCCTGCCTCCCAGTCCAGGTTCTATGATAAGATTAGGGCACATTTTACCCACAGGACTGCCGCTTGGAACGTATCACTTTTTGTTTTCACAATGCGCTGGTATTTGAGCTGTTGAGCGATGACCCGGCTGCGCTGGAGTTTTTTGCTGCCGAATACCAGCTTCATAAGACAGAGACTGCTCCAGCTGGGCTGCCAACGGTCAACCTGCGTTTTGCCCGCCCGCGCCCTGGCCTGGAAAAACAACCTGGTTCGGTAAACCATACGCACAAGGCGCTGGCCTCCTGGACATTCACAATTAAAATCAATCCGCAGCGCGTAGAGATCACCGCTTCCGGCAACCGCACAGCGATTCCAATGATCCACCACATGCTGGTGCATCCCTCGCTGCGCTACCTGGCTGCTGAAAACGGGTTGTTGATGCTGCATGCCGGGGCAATTGCTCGCGCCGGGCGCAGCCTGATCCTGACCGGGCAGGGGGGCGCCGGAAAAACGACCACCACCTCTCTGGCACTTGCATTAGGGCAGCCAGCCTGGTCCCTGCACGCGGACGATTATGTCTTTCTCGCACCAGGCCCGCATTCTTACGCATATCTGACCCGCTCGCATCTTTACCGCGATCTGCTGCGCTGGGTGCCTGAATTAGCCGAGCGGTTGACCGGGGTTGAACGGTTGCGGTTGGAGTTCTTTGGACGGATGCGTGCGCTTTCCGGTGAACGGCTGAAATGGCCGGTGCGCCTGGAAGCCGACCGGCTGTGGCCAGGGCGTGAGTTGATTCCGCAGGCCGTTCCGGCCGGTGTGATTTTCCTGCGCCGCGGCGCGGTGGATAAACCGCAGTTGGAACGCATCACCCCCGATGAAGCCATTGTGGACGAACTCCTGAATATGAACTTTGGCGAAGCCCGCCATTATCTGATCTTGCTGCGAAAAGCAAACGCGTTGGATGAAAACTGGCTGGCCGGATGGAAAGCCAAAGAACGCGCACTGATTACGCAATTGCTCTCGGAAATTCCGACCTACACGCTGACACAGCCGCGCCAATTGCAAAAACCCGGGCAGTTGGGCGGGCCGCTGGTGAAAAAACTGGACGAGTTGGTTTAATCTGTTTTATGGTCAAAACAAAGACGAACGCTCGCTGGAAACGCACGTTGCGATTGGCAGGCAGCCTGCTCACCCTGGGGCTGTTTGTCTGGCTGCTTGCGCGCCAGGACTGGACGCGTGTTCTGGAAATGGTGCGCGGTATGCCCGCAGCCAGCCTGCTGCTGGCTTTTGGTCTTTACTTAAGCGGCCAGGCACTCAATGCTGCCCGCTGGTATATCCTGCTGCGTGCCCAGACCATCCGGATTAATCTGCAGGAGACCATCCGGATTATGTTTGCGGGGGCATTTGCCTCCAATTTTTTGCCTTCCACCATTGGGGGAGATGCGCTGCGCATGGTGGCACTCTTTCAACATACCGAAAACCGTGTCACAGCAGCTGCCTCGGTAGTGCTGGATCGATTTATCAACCTGTTTGCGTTTTTCACCGTGCTGCCGTTCGGCGGGTGGGTATTAGCCACCCCGGTGGTGAGCGCAGCCGGAATGCCGCTGCTGGCAGGCGGGCTGGCTGGACTGCCGCAGAAAATTCGTGCCTGGGCCAGCCATTCTCTGGATGAATTTTTCCAGGCGGTGCGCCTGTGGCGGCAGCGTCCAAAAGCATTGGTGACAGCCTTTGTGGTTTCCTGGTTTTCAATTTTTGTGATCTTTCTGGCCTTGTGGGTGCTGGCAACCAGCCTGGGCATCCCGGTCAGTTTGCCGCAAGTGATGGGGATTACTTCATTAACCTATTTCCTGACGCTGCTGCCTGTTTCGATCAACGGCTACGGAGTGCGCGAGGTTGCCATCACGACCCTGTATATGCGGCTGGGAGCCAGTCTGGAAGCTGCAACCGCCCTGGCTGTTATATCGCGGTTGATGATGGTGTTAGCCACTGTTCCCGGCGCATGGTGCATGCCGAAAATTGTCAAAACAGTGCAAGAATAGGCTGCGTGAATTGGGGTACGGCTGGCAATCGGGCAAATCGGGCCTGGTAACAACAACCTTTTTTCTCCTGGCCAACGGATTAAGGTCAATTTTTAATTGAGCATTCAATTTCGATTGATTTTCTCGTAAAATTTCTCTATAGTTAAAAAATCAATTCTCCTCACCCTCCTGCAATATTCATTGATCCAAACCTTTCTTGAACCAGGATTGATCTCAACGCCGGGAATGTCTTTCTTTTGGGAAGGCCTATGAGTAAAGCCAATCTGAAAATTATTTTCCGCATCACCCTCACTTACACCCTGGTTGGCATGGCCTGGATTTTGGGGTCAGATTGGCTTTTAGCCCAATTTATTCGAGATACTGCCCTGTTTGCGCGAATTTCGGTTTATAAAGGCTGGGCTTATGTGGTGATCACAGCCGGACTGCTGGCTGTGCTGCTGACCAGTGAGCTGCGCAAAATTGAGATTGCCGAGAAAAGACTGCGCGAAAACGAAGGCCGCTTCCGGTTATTGTATGAACAGGCCCCGCTCAGCTACCAGTCCATGACCGCCGAGGGTATCCTGTTGGATGTCAACCCGGCCTGGACTCGTCTGATGGGCTTTTCGGTCCAAGAAGCGCTTGGCAAAAATTTTTTCGATCTCGTCCACCCCAAACACCAGGCGTTATTCCGTGAGCACATCCAGGGAGCCATGCAGACACGGTTGTGCGGTCAATTAGAACTGGAACTGGTGCATAAGAGTGGGCGGCCTTTGGTGGTGGAAATTATCGGCAGCGTGAACCAACGTCAAGAGAATGGGCAGTTGATCACACGCTGTATTTTGGTGGACCTGACCGAACAAATTAACATTCAAAAATCCATCCTGCAGCAGCAAGAGGAATTTCAACAGATCATTCACACTGTTCCGGCAATGATTCTTTATTTTAACAAAGAGAACATTATTCAACGGGCAAACCGGGCAGCCAGTGAAGCGCGCGGATTAAGTGTGGATGAAATGGTGGGGAAAAAGTCCAGCGACATTTTCCCGCTCGATTACGAAGCGCAAAATGAGGAAAACCAGGAAATCATCCGCACCGGCATCCCCATTTTGGGGAGGGTGGTGGAATATCCAGGGATAGACGGCAGCAATCATTGGGGCAGGGTAGATAAGCTGCCTTACCGCGACCGGGAAGGAAAATCCGTCGGGGTAGTGGTATTTGTCAATGACATCACCGACCGTTTCTTGCATGAACGTGCATTGGAAACCCTGGTAGCCCTGGGAGCAGAACTGCGCGAGGCCAACTCACAGCAAGAATTGGTGCAGATTACCTTGAACAAAATGCAGCTGGTTCTTGGTGTGGCCGGAGCTACCCTGGCATTACGCAATTCCGGGGCAGACGATTTGTACCTGCGCGGCTCGGTTGGAAAATGGGCCGGGGTTAAGGATATGCTTTTACCCAAAGGCAAGGGGTTAAGCTGGCATGTGGTACAGACCAGCCAGCCATTCTGGGACAACCAGATTGACCAGCGCGATGATTTTGCCCCATCTGAACAACTGAAGGGATTAAAGGCGGTTGCCTGTGTGCCGCTGATTGCTGAACACCAGACGATTGGAGCCATTTGGATTGGAAAATATTCCCAGATTCCGGAGGCGGATTACCGGCTGCTGCTCGCAATTGCCGACCTGGTGGCAAATGCGCTGCACCGGGCATCTTTATATGAACAAACCCAACAGCGGTTGCAGCGGATTAGCGCGCTTCATTATGTGGACATGGCAATTACAGCCAGTTTTGATTGGCAGGTAACGATGAATGTGCTGCTCAGCCAGGCCTGCTTGCATCTGCATACTCAGGCAGCCTCCATCTTGTTAATTGATCCATCCAGTAATTTATTGGTTCACGGCGCCAGCACTGGTTTTAGCGGAATGCGGATTTATGACACCCGCCTGCGAATTGGTGAAAGTCTGGCTGGAAAAGCCGCTCAAAACCGCGAAACATTCCTGATCACCGATTTGAGAAAAATTTCAAATGAAGAACTGCCCCGTAAATTCCTGCAGGAAGAAAATTTTTCGGGATATTGTGCAACGCCGTTAATCGTCAAAGGGCAGGTGAAAGGGGTGATGGAATTATTTACCCGCGAGCTTCTGCATGCGGACGGAGAATGGCGCGAATTTGTGGAAATGCTGGCAGCCCAGGCAGCCATTGCCATAGATAATGCAGAACTGTTTGAACGGCTGCAGCGCTCATCCAATGAACTGATGTTAGCCTATGATGCAACCATTACCGGCTGGTCGCGTGCGATGGAATTAAGAGACGCAGAAACCCAGGGGCACGCACTGCGATTAAGTGATTTGACTATCAAGGTAGCCCGAAAAATGGGGGTCAACGAGGATCAAATCCCGCATTTACGCCGCGGTGTCCTGCTGCACGATATCGGCAAAATGGCTATCCCGGATTCCATATTGCTTAAGCCCGGGCCATTGGATGATGCTGAATGGCAAATCATGCGCCGGCACCCGGTTTATGCCTATGAGCTGCTTTCGCCAATTGAATACCTGCGCCCCGCGCTGGATATTCCATACCTGCATCATGAAAATTGGGACGGCAGCGGTTACCCGCACGGGTTAAAAGGAGAAGCTATCCCCCTGGCTGCACGGATTTTTGCCGTATTGGATCGTTGGGATGCGCTTACCCATGACCGCCCATACCGGAAGGCCTGGAGTGCAAGACAAACGGTAGAATATTTGCAATCGATTGCCGGAAAAGAACTGGATCCGCGGGTGGTGGAAGTGTTTTTGTCAGTTCTGCGAGAAGAAGGCCTGGCAGAATAACCTGCACTTCGTATCATATACAAAAGGGGGGGCTGTGTGAAGTGCACCCCAACGGGTAGACAGAAAAAGAAAGCTGCCTCACTAACTGGACAGACACCTTACCTGGTAGGGTGTCTGTTTTGTTTTCAATTGTATCCGTTCATAGTTGTAGAAATAAATATATTCATCAACTAGTTGT
>JAJUJY010000260.1 GCA_029265085.1 Chloroflexota bacterium | reverse complement strand
GTTAAAAATGATCAAAGAACGAGAACCTGATCTGGTAATTTTGGATGTAATGATGCCGGAAATGGATGGATACGAGGTATGCAAGCGCATCCGTGAATTCACCAATGTCCCGGTATTATTCCTGACTGCAAAAGGACGGGAAGTGGACCTTGTGCGCGGTTTTGAGGTTGGCGGTGACGATTACGTGCGCAAACCATTTAGCCTGCGAGAACTGGAAGCTCGCGTGGCAGCCATGCTCAAACGCGGCCGCCGTACAACCGGCACACAACCCAAAACAGTTTATAACGATGAAATTTTGAAGGTTGACCTGGATTCAAGGCACGTGTACCGGAATGGCAAGATGGTCCACTTAACCCCCACTGAATTTCGCCTGCTGGCGACATTGGTCCGCAATAATGGCTCCGTGGTCACCCACACTGACCTGCTGCGCGAAGCCTGGGGGGAAGGCTATACCGATGCAACCGCCTGCCTTTCTTTGTATGTTCGCTATTTGCGTGAAAAAATCGAGGAAAACCCTGGACAACCAAAGTATATTATGACCAAATGGGGTGTGGGATATTGGTTCAACACCAACAGCAAAGAAGAATAACATTTATCATTAAAATCTGCCATAATAAGAATAATGATTGCGCTGCTGCGTCGTTGCGGCCAGGATAAATTCCTTATCCCTGTATGAAAAACAAAGGATACGAATTTATAACAGGAACGGGCGGAATGACCGAAGAAAGCCACAATCTGGAACATTTGCTGGCAAAACTACGGCATGAAAACCAGGGTGCAGTGATCACCAACATTCTGGACCGTTCTACCACGCCAACAGTTATCGTAAACCAGGACTGGATCATCATCTATGCCAACCACCAGGCATTAAGTGAATTGGCGGTTAGCAGCGGTTCCCCCATTGGAAAACCCTTACGGATAATTCCGCCGCTTGAATTACCCTGCCCTCACTCCGCCTGGCTGACGTTCGCAGCCGATTTATCTGAAATGGTCTTTGTATCAACGCAATGGGAAGGCCAATTGGCCTTCTTTTTGAATATTCGGCCCGTAGTGCGGTTAGAATCGCCATCCTTTGAGAAAAATGGTTCACCAATACGCCAACCCGAATCCTGGCAAACCTGGGCTGACGCCAAAGGGGAACTGGTTTATGTTTCTTCGGAAATTAAATCTATCACAGGATATAACCCAGTTGAATTCCAGCAAAACCCTAGTTATTTAGAGAAAATTGTCGCTGAAGACGATAAGCAATCATTTCTGGCACATCGGGAAGCCGAACAAAACCTGGACCACCCGCTCCAAATTGATCTTCATATCCATACGGCCAGCGGAGAAATCAAAATCGTTCGCCATACCTGCCAGCCGATTTTTGATCATACCGGTTATCGTATCGGGCGGCACAATAATTATCAGGATATTACCGAATTTCAGCACAGCCTGAGCCAGGTGGATCGCTCTCCCCAGATATTGGATGTGGTCAGCCTGGCAGTTCAACAATTTTCCGGAAGTGATTGGAAATCACTGCTGACCGATGTACTTAGCCGGTTAGGAGAGGCTGCTGGAGCAGACCGGGTATTGCTCCTGGCAAATGTTCAAATGCAAGGCAGCATTGTCATTCGCAGAAAGTATGGCTGGCAAGATAGTAATTTACCGCCGCAATTAACGATCAATGAATATAAAACAGGCCCGTTGAATGTCAGCGGTTTGGTAGAATGGGAAAAACAGCTTCGCCTGAATCAACCGGTTCAGGGGCATATTCGACAGCTTCCCCACCGCCAGCAGGCAGCATTTCAAGTGCTGAATATCCTATCAACACTGATCATTCCAATTTTTGTTGGACAGGAATGGTGGGGGGTTTTGCAGTTTGACACCTTGCGCGGAGAAAAAACCTGGACCAACCATGAGGTAAGGGCATTACAATCGGCAGGGAATTTAATTGGCGCGACTTTACAGCGCGAACAGTTAGAAGAAGAAATCAAAAAATTGATATTCGTTGAGCGCCGCCGCAGCGAGATTTCATTAAGTATTCACCAGATCGGACTCACCCTGAACTCCGTCCTGGATGCTGAGGTGGTTTTAGACCGTTTACCCGATCTGATTGGACCTGTTTTAAAATTTGATACGTTCATGATTTGGCTGTTAACCAACGGCGACAGGTTGGCGCGTGCCAGAATCATCAGCCACCGGCATCCAGGTGATTATGCGGATTTGCGCACAACCCGCCAACCCATTCTGCATCTTTCCAGGGTGCCAACTTTATCCGCAATGGCTCAAAACCGTCAGCCAATGGTCATTCCAAATGTTACGGCAGAACCTACATGGGTAAACGCTGAAAATCACCCATCAGCGCAGACGTGGGTAGGCGCTCCTCTGCTGGCTGATGAACGCTTGATCGGTTTTGTGACCCTTTCGCAGCAAAGTCCCGGGGGATACACAAGCGAAGATGCACAAATCCTGGCTGCGATATGCCTCCAGGCCGGCCGAGCCTGGATCAATGCCAGGATGTTTGACGATGTGGCAGAAACCCTGGTCAGTGAGCAGCGTCTGAATGAAATTACCCAAATCATCGCCAGTTCGCTCGATTTACCAACCGTCCTGCAAAATATTCTCCAACTCACCATTCAATTGGTATCTGCTGATGCCGGTACGCTGGCACTGCTCTCCCCCGACAAAAAAATATTACAGATCACCAACCTGTACAATCTACCGGATTCGTTTGCTCAGCGGAAATTAACCCGCGAGCAGGGCGTTGCCTGGACGATCATTGATAATAAAACGTCTATTTTTATTGATGAATACGGTGACCTGCCGAAAGCAATTCCATACTGGGTTTCGATTGGGCTACACGCATTTTTGGGCGTCCCACTCATTGCCGGCAATGAGGTTTTAGGCACTTTAAACCTTTATAAAGTAACTCCACACCGGGTATTTCGCGAACACGACCGGATTCTTGCTGAAATGGTCGCCCGTCAGGCCGGAATCACGATCCAAAATGCTCGCCGATATGAAGAAGCTCAACGCCTGGCAACCCGCGATTCGATGACCGGATTATTTAACCGGCGATACTTCTTTGAGGTGGCTCATTTTGAATTTGAACGCGCAAGACGCTACGACCGGCCTGTATCTGCCATTATGCTCGACCTGGACAACTTGAAATTAATCAATGATCGTTATGGTCACCAGGCAGGCGACCTGGCTCTGCAAACGGTTGCCAAAATTTGCCAGACCATCTTACGCCAGGTGGATTTAATCGGGCGGTATGGCGGGGATGAATATGTTATCTTTTTACCCGAAACCAATGGTGAACAGGCCAAACAGGCTGCCGAACGTTTACGGAAAGCCATTGCAGACACGGCCTTGACCATCGAAGATAAAAAAATCCAGCTCACCATCAGCGTTGGCGCAGCCGCCTTGCATCCAGGTATTTATACCGTTGAAGAATTGATTGATCAGGCCGATCAGGCGCAATATAAAGCCAAGCATTCCGGAAAAAATAAGGTAGAAGCAAAGATATAAAAATTGCAAAAAAATTGAACAGGTCCTGGCTTTTCCAGCCAGGACCTGCTTTTGTTATCACATCAACGGGTAATATTCGGTAAAAAGACCTGATAACTGCTGCGCCCCAGCACAATAAAGGTTGTGTTAATTTCCTGCGTGGTCGCAGTTACCTTGTGATTCACCGCATCTACAACACTGGGTTGCTTCACCCATTGGCCATCCACTTTGGCATAAATTGCCAGGCTAGATGTGTCGGCGACCCCTTGAAGTTCAAGCTGCTCCGGCGCATACAGGATTTCGATTGTGTACGGCTGCCCGGTTTGTGCTGCAGGGCCCTCGCGAGAGGTTAATGTTGTAGAAGATGAGGAAGCGCTCAGTTCAAAGGTCTCACTTACCCCGGCCAGTTGTCCGGGTTGGGCAAGCGAAGTATCCTCCGGGCGCACCATCGTTTGAGTCAATGTGGTTGCCTCGCTGAACAAGTCAGCCGGCAGGGAATAGGTCGTATTCCCCTGGTTGGGGATGAAGGTCTGGTTCGCCCCAGGCACATATAGACTATTTTGAGAAGCTTGAAACTTAAACAGGTTCCAGGGAACTACCCCAAAACTCACGTATAAATTGCGTCGATCCAATGTATCCTGTGTCAGGTAGTTTGTGACCGGATTATAAATCGGAGCAATCACTGCATCCGTCTCGGTTAATATCTCTTCAGCAGCCCGATAATATATTTGCTTGAGATAATTATTGGAAGTGCTGGCAATTGAGGAAACCGCAGCTTCATACGACGGATTTGACCAACTTCCCAGATTGCCATAATATCGCTGCATATCTAATCCTTCTCTTAAGAAGTTGTAACCATCGTTAT
>JAJUJY010000064.1 GCA_029265085.1 Chloroflexota bacterium | reverse complement strand
CCAATACCAATAACCCGAAAACAGCTGGCAAAATCCATTTGCGTTTTTTGGGGCGATAAAATTTTCCATACATGGCAATATTCACCAAAGATTTTCAAAATGGTTCCATGCCTGCAAGACGCAGGAACAGGGATCGGATTTACCGGTCGTTAATTACCGGCTGAAACCGGGACAGGCTGCTTGAGTATCTGGGCTGAATTAAACGGCCAATAGATCAAAACTGCCCGGCCAACAACTTCTTCAAAGGGAACGAATCCCCATACATGCGAATCGGAAGAGCGATTTCGGTTATCGCCCAAAACAAACAAGGAATTCTGCGGCACTACCCATTCACCGTAATATTCCGGCGACTCCGCAATATAAGATTCTTGAAGCGCTGCTCCATTTACAAACACCTGCCGGTCACGCACCTGCACCACATCCCCTGGAATACCAATAACGCGTTTAATATAATCTTCCGGCGGTTGGTGCGAAAAATGAAAAACAATAATGTCACCACGAGCTGGTTCAGCCCAACGATAAGCCAGTTTATTAACCACCAGCAGTTCGCCTTCATACAACGTGGGCTGCATGCTGATGTTTTCAACCCTTACCCGGTCGGTGACAAAGCTGATCGCAAAATACAAGACCAGGGCCATGCCCACCGTTTTCAATATCTCCCACATATACGCCATCACAACAGAAAGCCGTGAGGGCTGCGGAGCAGCAGGGGTTGTTTCAATTTCGTACGATTCTGTACTTTCCATACAATCTAGCATCTTATCACAAAACAGGAACGGAGTAAAATCAAGGCCAGGAAATCGCGAAAATTTCTTAATTCCATTTAATTTTTCTGACCTGAATAGTCTTTTTATTGTACTCCGGATAACAAAAGCGAGTTCCCAACCTCCAGGAACTCGCTTTGCGTTCGTTATACCGTCTGAATTTACTCCGCCAGATACTTGTAACCGAAGGCGATGCACTCCACCACGATCGTATTGGGATCATACAGATCCGGATCTGGGTTCAGATACATTTCCACCTCGGCTGAATTATCATCATAAACCCCATACGTCATCGTGCCAACCAGCATCGAACGGTCTGCATTCCAGACATTCGCTGTAACATACACCGAATCAAACTCGGACACATTCACGTCAACCTGGGCTTTTACGATTAACGAGCCGTACGTATCGTCCTCATAGGTAAAGTTTTTCACAATCAGCTCTTCAAACCGGTAATCGTCCGCTGAATAAGGCCAAAACGACGGCAGCAGATTCACTTCCCAATCGGTCACCTGTTCTCCCGCGGTTGGGTCTGAATAATAGATCGGCCAGTAACTCACATCAAAAGAGACGACCTGCCCAGGCATAATCAAACTGGGGGAAACACTTTGCCGGGCAACCTGCAAAACCGCTCCGCTCTCATCGTATAACATGCCAATCATTTCCGGAGAAACCACCATATCCGATTGATTCTCGAATTGACCGATCACATGCAAGGAATCATTTTGGTCATAAAACGAACGAACACCATCCAAAAATTTTAATGCGCCGAGCGGCGTTTCATCCACCACCTCTCCCCAGACAGTTAATTCAAAGTGATCTACCTCGGCGATCAAATCAGAGGAAACACTGCCAAAATTGACCTCAATCGGGAAGGAATCACCCGATTCAAAATAGGCTGCACCTTCGGGGTAACTGTACGAATTGGTTAGCAGCAAGCTGTCGGCGGCATCGTATACCGCTGCAGTCATGCCGGTAACCCTCAAAGAATCAGTTTCCGTGTTGCTCAGTGTAGCCAACAGCGAAACACTTCCATCTTCCATTACACGCGGACGCAAATCGGACACTTGAAACGCCAGGTAGCGCAGGTTTGTCTTGCCGTACCCATACGCTTCTGTAACCGCCACATCCACATAATCCGGCACTTCACCTAATTCAGAAATATATTGGCTTAAACTGGAAGTTTGATTGGGGGGAAGCATACTCATCAATGCATACGTATCCCCCTCATAGATGACATCGCCGGATGCAGAAAAAACTCGGAAATGGCAGGTTATCCCGCTGATGGTCCGATCCGAAATATTTTCCAATATGCCGCTTAACACCCAGCTTCCATAGGCATCTTGGGTCAACACCACTTCTTTAATCAAGAGCGAATCCGCAATTTGCTGCTCGGTCAGCAGACCGTAATCCTCCAAACCCAGGTCTTCTAATGCAGGCAATGGATCCTCCTGCGGATCCAATGGATTTTGGACAGCTTCTTCAAGTGCGGGAACAATCTGGTCACTGCTGCTGGATGATTCTTCAAACACACCCGAAGCTACAAAAATCGCAATCGCAGCACCGCAGCATAAGATAACCAACCCGACAATTACCAGAATAATCACCAGCCAGGGTGTTTTCTTGGCCGGAGCGGCCTTCACAGATGCGGCGGGTTTGCCAGCGCCGGAAGTTGGTGTTTTTGCCGGGGGAATAACCGGTGGTTTAATCACTTTAGGCTGATCCTGCAAGTAAGGCGGGGTCTCTTTACGCCATTCATTGTTCACCCAGTGATACCATTCACCCGCCTGCACACCAATTTGCCACCAGCTGCCATCGGTGGACATCAACCGCAGCTGGTTTACATCATTTTCAAATTCCTCCTGTGATATCGCGTTGGTCCGCCGCTGTTCGGCAAGGCGGTCATAGCGCGACTTTAACAGTTCAAACTCTGCCCCCATCGCATCCGCCATCCGGACGGGTGCCTGGCCTGCATCCATTTGTACTGGTGAAATTGGGGTTTCCGGAGCCTGGGCGGGAGAGTCCGCAGCCCCCAAGAATTGCGCCATCCATTTCTCAGCAGCATCGCGCGAGGGAAGGCGTTTCAAGCGCACCTGCCCATCCGAAGCATATTCCACCAGCATCAAGCGGCCATTTCCAAAATACAGACTGCCTGTGGTGAAGGATTGCTTCCCATAGGCTTTCACGGAGAGCGTTACAATCCGCATGCGCGCATCGCGCAGCATTTCAAACACCTCACCGCCAAATTCAGCCAGGGCTAAACGGTCCCCGGCTGTTTTCTGCAGCAAGCCGCCCTGAATCAAGTCTTCCAGGTCGGCCTCAACCGGATCAACCTGGGAAAACAAATCGAATGGAATGCCCATGCTGCGCAAACGCCCACCGCTGCCCATAGCGCGAGAATACGCATCTTGCAAGTCCGTCTTACTGAAATCAATGCGTAAATCGCGCACCTGTGTGAGCGCAGAAGTCTCACAAGCCGCAAAAAGCAGCAACAATCCACCCAAAGAGAGAGTCTGAGCCGCCATCCCCGGATGCGATACCTGAATTTGGGCAGGGAACCATTCCGCAACATACCGTTTCACATCATCAGGTGGTGAGAGTGTAATTTCTGCCTGGTTTATTTCATATTGAAACGCTCGCGACTTGAGAAAACCAAAATGGTATTCCTGAGACACCTCACCCGCACGGGTGAAAACCCGTGCCTGAGATGCAAGCCCATTGGCGATTTGTATGATCTCGGTCAAATCAGCAGGTGCAATAAACCGGCCGCTCACCTCGCTGAGCATACCGTTTTGCACCAGCTTTTGCTGCGCAGCCGATGCGGCAGCTTCACCTTGCGGCTGCGGCAGTGCGCCAATCCAATCAGCCAACAAGGCCTGAGTGCGAACAGCAATCCCCAATTGTGCTGTAAGCACAGAAAGTTCATCGGCAGTTAATGAATACGGCATAAAAGTACTCCCTCTTTGATGATACCCACCCAATAAATTCGCCTGAAAATTTTCCGTCGAGCCATGCAAAATCCCCGCCAGTCAGGAAATCATCCAGGTGGGATAACCCAATGATTTGGTTTAGATCTTTGGAAACAATAGACTTTTTTAGTATAACGGTTTTTTTTAAATATTAAATTTTCTATTCTGCAAGGCAGGCAAATTGCTTTTTGACTTTTTCGGCAGCGGAATATTCCGACTTAATTAGTGTGAATATTTCTGCAGATTCTTGATATAATTCGGGGCATGAAGTATCACATCTGGACTGAAGGCTGCCAAATGAATGTGGCTGATTCGCAGCGGGTTGCCTCCGCGTTGGAGCATCTGGGCTACCACAGCACCACCTCCGCCGAAGAAGCCGACGTTATTGTTTTAAACACCTGCGTCGTGCGCCAATCTGCTGAAGATAAGGCCTACGGGCGGTTAAATTCACTGCGCCCAATCAAGAAGCGCAAACCAGACCTGGTCATCAATTTAATGGGCTGCCTGGTTGGGGTTAAAGGGAACCGCAAAGTTGCCGAGAAATTCCCCTTTGTGGACGTATTCTCCCCCCCTTCGGACCCTACGCCGCTGGTTGATTTTTTGGTCAACCGCGATGGACATGACCTGGAAGCCGCCGAGACTGCCCGCCGTTACGCCCAACAAGACGGAGATTTAATCCTGCCGCACGGCGAACGGGATAACCTGATTTCCGGATTCATCCCGATTGTGTACGGCTGCTCACATGCCTGCACGTACTGCATCATTCCCTACCGCCGCGGTGTGGAACAATCGCGCCCTCCACAAGATATCCTGGCAGAAGCGCGGGCAATGGTTGCACAGGGTGTCAAAGAAATCACCCTGCTAGGGCAAATTGTGGACCGCTACGGCAAAGACAATCCCGATTATCCCACCTTGAGCGGGCTGCTGCGCCGCTTGCAGCAAATTGACGGATTGGAACGAATCCGCTTTCTCACTTCGCATCCCAACTGGATGACCGATGAGCTGCTAGACACAGTGGCAGAACTTCCAAAGGTGATGCCGCATATTGAAGTGCCCATTCAGGCGGGTGACGATCAGGTTTTGGATAATATGCGCCGCGGCTACACCAATCAACAATACCGCGAGCTGGTGCAGCGCATCCGCGAGCGTATTCCCGGCGTTTCCATCGCCACCGATATTATTGTTGGCTTTCCCGGTGAAACCGAAGAACAATTCCAGGAAACCTATGACCTGCTGGCTGACTTAAAATTAGACGTTGCCCATCTTGCACGGTATTCACCCCGCGAAGGGACTGTATCCGCCCGGCGCATGCCCGATGACGTGACCGATGAAGAAAAGTGGCGGCGCTTCCGCCTGCTGGAAGAACTGCAAGAAACGATTGCGGCGGAAATCCACGCGCGTTACCTGGGGCAAACAACCGAAGTCCTCTTTGAAGAGCGCGTGCGCGGCCGCTGGAAAGGCCGCACCCCCACCAACAAATTAGTTTTTGTCGAAACAGAGCAAGACCTGCAAGGGCAGATCCTGCCGGTTGAAATCACCTGGACTGGCCCCTGGTCAATGCAAGGGAAATTAACGGCTGTATGAAACGCACCTGGACAATTGGTTTGGGGGGATTGCTCGTTCTGGGGTTGGTAGCGGGGTATTTTCTTTTCCTTGCGCCCGGCCGGACAGGGACCCGATCTACTCGCGTCATGCAGTGGATCCGCAATCCACAGGCACACCCTGAATGGGCTATCCAGGCCGGTCAGCGCTGTGGTGATGCGCCTTTTCAAATGCCAACCGATGGCTTTATTGGCTTTCTTTGGGATGATTCCTTTCGTCCCGGCCACCGCCATACAGGATTGGATATTTTTGGCGGCACCGACCCCGGTCAAACGCCGATTTATGCGGCCTACGATGGGTATTTAACCCGTTTGCCGGATTGGAAATCCACCGTCATCATTCGCATTCCGGAAGATCCGCTGCTGCCCAGCCGCCAGATCTGGACGTACTACACCCACATGGCCGACCCGGACGGCAATTCATTGATTGCAGACCAGTTTCCAGCCGGTACCAACGAGGTATTTGTCCAGGCGGGTACATTTTTAGGGTATCAGGGGAATTATTCGGGCACAGCCGGTAATCCAACTGGCGTCCACTTGCACTTTTCAATCGTCAAAGATGATGGGCAAGGGAAATTTTTAAACGAGTTGGAAATTGCCAACACGCTTGACCCTTCGCCATACTTTAACTTAAACCTGAACGCACTCAATAATCCGGATATGCCGCCCGTTTGCCCGCCTGCAGCGGCGCAAGGAGAATAAGCCATGATATCTGGGGGTGGTTTGCAAGGCAAGGTGATCTTAATCTGCGGCGCTGGACGCCCGATTGGCCGTGCCCTGGCACTTGCCTTTGCCCAGGCAGGCGCATCCATCGCGGCGCACGACCTTTCACCCAATCACCTGGACCAGGTGTTAACTCAGGTGGAGGCAGCCGGCGGAACCGTTCACACTTATGTATCCGACATCGGCAAAGGATTGCCCGCCCGAACATTAATTGAAGATGTACTGGCAGACTTTGGCCGGGTGGATGGGTTGGTTTATGCAATACACGCCAGCCCGGCAGGCAAACTTGCCTCTCTGGACGAATGGGATTGGCAGCGCAGCCTGGAAATCAACCTGACCGGCTTATTCCTGCTTATTCAAACCCTCCTCCCCGTGATGGAAGCGCAAGGCGTGGGCATGGTTTGCCAGATCAATCATCCGGACAGCACAAACCCAGCACTGGCAGCCAGCCAACAAGCCTGCGCAAGGCTGCTGCAAAGCGCTGCCGCGGAGCTTCTGACGTATAATATTAACAGTTGTGCGGTGAACGCCCCAGTCGCAAAAGAAGAAATTCTTCCATCTGAAATGGACCGTTTCACCCAGGCTGTTTTAAGCCAGTTTCAGCAAGCAATCCAAAAATAATCCGGCAGGCCAGGAACACCAGCAACCGCGCCAAAGGCTTATTGGGAGGCAGCATGACCACTTCATATCGCGATCTCGTCAGCGGATTCCGCCAATTAGATATCCCTACCCAATCCCCCCTGATTGTTCACACCTCATTGGGCGCATTCGACGATGTGCGCGGCGGCGCAGAAACACTGCTTGGTGCGCTGCTCTTTTTGCATCCCCGGTTGATGGCACCAACCCATACCTATAAAACCATGCTGACCCCTGAAGAAGGCCCAGAGAACAACGGCATGGCGTACGGCTCCCATACTGGGGAAAACTTGATGGCAGAGTTTTTTTCCGCCGCTATGCCGGCTGACAAATTAATGGGTATTCTGCCGGAAACCCTGCGCAAACACCCCCAGGCCAAACGTTCCAGCCACCCCATTCTTTCTTTTGCCGGAATAGGAGTCGAACAGGCCTTGCTGGCACAAACTCTCGCAGACCCGCTTGCTCCCATCGGCAAAATCAGCGAAGAGGACGGATGGGTGCTGCTGCTGGGAGTAAACCACACCGTCAACACCAGCATTCATTACGCCGAGAAACTGGTTGGACGCAGACAATTTATCCGTTGGGCACTGACTGAAGATGGCGTGGTTGAGTGTCCTGGTTTTCCCGGCTGCTCGTTAGGATTTGAACAGGCAGCTCCAGCGCTGGAAAGCATCACCCGCAGAAGTTCCATCGGCCCGGCACAAATCCGCGCGCTGCCATTGCAGCCAATGTTTACAATCATTCAAGACTTGATACTGCAAGACCCATCCGCTTTGCTTTGTGACGATCCTACCTGCGAGCGCTGCACAGCCACCCGAGAGGCAATTGCATTTTAGCGCATGCGCGCCTGTACCCAAAATTCCAATTGGGGATGAATCGGGTCGTTGGTTTCCAAAATTAATCCGCGGCGGACCAGTTCCGCTCCTTCATTCATCCCTGGATAAAAAATAATTTTGACGTAGCTCGCTTCTCCGGGTGGGATCAACGTGGCACTGATTTCCGCTTGAATGCAGCCGCAGGTGGTCTTTGCGCCGGTAACCATTAAAGGCGCATTTCCGCGGTTCAACAACACAAAATCTGCGCTAACCGGTTCATCGCCCGTAATGATCCCCAAATTAGAATTGTTATCAGACAAACTGGCCAGTGGAGCCGTTCCATCCCCCTGCAATTCCGAATTTTGTTCCTGAGACTCAAACAAGGTTTCCTGGTTAATAACCACAACCTGCCCTTCAATCCAAGGATCGTGGATTAATTCTGCAGGAGGCTGTCGCTGATAAAGCGTAATTCCTACTGCAAGCGCCAAAACACCAAAGGCGGGTATGAACCAAAACCATTTCAGCCGGTATTTTTGGCAGATCTGGAAGAAAACGATGGGAATCCCTTGAAACCAATTCATATCAACATCATAGGATTTCTCCCAACTGCATCCATCCGCCAATTGCGCCGGTCGATATAGGCAAAATAGCCTATTTAAGAATGCGCCAAAACACACATTTCTATCCAACCGGCAACCGTTAAACTATCAACCAATAGGGGAAAATTACTGGTGATCCTCTAGTATATATGTCCACTCCTGAACGGGATTTCAGTCTTCCCCTACTGAAATCCCGAATTTTTTTCGGTTATTTTTTTACGCAAATTCAGAGTTGCTATTTTGATTAATTCTTGTAAGATAATGAGATATGCCCACCCCATTACTGCGGACAAAATTATTCATCCCAAGTATTCACGGAAAATTCATTTCCCGCCCTCGTTTGGTGCAACAATTTGAAGCCGGGGTTCAGCCCGGCCAGCGGCTGCTCTTAATCTCTGCTCCGGCTGGCTCAGGAAAAACAACCGCCATTACCGAATGGGTGCAGCAGGCACAAACAGAAAATCTCCAAAAGATCGGCTGGTATTCACTGGATGAAAGCGATAATCATCCCGTTCAATTTTGGTCCTATCTGTTTGCAGCCATGCGAACCATCCTGCCGCAAAGCGGCCAATCTGCCCAGGTTCTACTGCATGCACCGGAACTGCCTCCCGCAGCCGTATTATTAACCGAATTGACCAATGAAATTACCGAGTCGCCAGTTGAAATTGTTCTGGTCCTGGATGATTACCACGTGATCCATGAGCGGTCACTGCATGAAGGAATCACCTTCCTGCTGGAAAACGCTCCTCCCAACCTGCATCTGATCCTGTCCACCCGAGCGGACCCGCCTTTACCGTTGGCGCGCCTGCGTGCTCGCGGGCAAATGACCAATTTGCGCGGTGAACAGTTGCGCTTTACCCCAAATGAGATTGTCGATTTTTTCAACCAACAATTCGGGGCACATCTCTCCGCGCAGGAACTTCAAACCCTTGAGGAGCGCACGGAAGGCTGGGCGGTCGGTTTGCAAATGGCTGCCCTGGCATTGCAGTCCATATCGAATGCAGGCAGTCAGCCGCACGCAGCCCATTTTATTGATTCGATCACCGGCAGCTATCATTACATCCTGGATTATTTACTGGAAGAAGTTCTCAACCGCCAGTCGAAGGAGATTCAGGATTTCTTACTCTGCACCGCTATCTTAGATCGGTTTAACGGCCAGCTCTGTGACGCAATTTTAGCAAGAACTGGCAGCCAATCGATATTAGAACAACTTGACCATGCCAATCTGTTCTTGATCCCGCTCGATCGTGAAAGACGCTGGTTTCGATTTCACCACCTGTTTGCCGAATTGCTGCGAGTGCGGTTACAGGCCGCCCAACCGGAAACGATTCTCCTGATTCACAATCGAGCAGCAGATTGGCTGGAACAAAATGGGTGGCTGGCAGAAGCCGTCCGGCACGCCCTGGCAGGCAGTGACTTTGAACGGGCTGCGCGGATCGTGGAGCAATCCAACCGCACCATGCTGGCCAGCGGGGAACTGATGACTTTGCTCTCCACCATCCAGGTTTTACCGGAAGAGCTGGCGCGCAGCCGGCCCTGGTTATGTATTGAGCAAATCTGGGTTTACAGTTTTGCCGGTGAAATCGCCAAAGCAGCCGCCTTATTACAAGAAACTGAACAACGCTTTTTCACCGATACTCAATACCCTGTTCCGCCGCAAGAAAAACAAGAAATGGCGGGGAACCTGCGTACACAGCAAGCTTTTATTGCATTATTAAGCGGGCAGCCTATCCAAGCAATGGATTTTGCCGTCCAGGCCAAAGAACTGCTGCCCCAAGAAGAGCAGTGGGTGCACACGGTCTTATATTGGACAGAAGCCTATGTGCAGCGCATGCTTGGGCAAATCGACCGGGCTTATTCATCCTTTGAACGGGTCGTCCAGATTGGGTTAAAACTAAAAAATATTTGGCCAGTAGTAATGTCAATGACCGATATGGGCATCATCCGGCGCATCCAGGGGAACCTGCGCCAGGCCACCGCCATCTTCCGCGAAGAATTGCGCCTGGCTGCCGAATATCACGCAGAACATCTGGGGTATGTCGGGCGCGCCCAGGCCGGGTTAGCACTGGTCTTGTATGAGCAAAACCAAATGGAAGAAGCCCGCAGCCTGGCACAATGCAGCATTGGCCTGAATGAAATCTGGCAAAATCCCAATCACCTGGTGTATTCCTATCTGATCCAGATTCGTTTACAGGTACTGGACGGGGACTTTTCTGCCGCAACCCAAACCCTGGAGAAGTCAGCAGCAATCATTGCCCGCAGCCCGGTTGTGCCCGTCTTACAAAACCTGGTTACTTATCATCGTGTCCGGTTATGGATCGCCCAGAATGATAGCTTAACCCTTTCCCAATGGGCGCATCATGTTGAACCCACAGTACAACATATCATGTCCAGCGGCCTGCTTGGTGAAAACACGGAAGCCATCATCCTGGCCTTCATCCGCGCCCTGATGCACCTGGGGCAAACCGTTGAGGCAGAAAAATGGCTGGCATTGGTGCAAGAAAATACGCACGTATCCGGACGATTAACTATCTACCTTGAGTGTTTACTTCTGCGCGCTCAGCTTTATCAGTCCAGCCCCAAAACCGCTGAAGCCCTGGCTGTGCTGGAAAATGCTGTAGAAATAGGCGCAGCAGGCGGTTTTCAACGCAGTTTTTTGGATGAAGGTCCTTCTCTGCAAAATTTACTCCAACAGCTGCGGTTAAAATACCTTGGCAAAGAATCCAAACCCTGGCTGCCATACCTGGAGAATTTACTGAGCGCCTTTTCCGCAGCCAGTCCAACCATCGAACCGCCTGCACCACGGCAGCCAGGCATTGTCGCCGGGTTGGTAGAACCAGTTAGCGAACGCGAATTAGAGGTTCTACGGCTGCTGGCGGCCGGAAAAACCAATCCGGAAATTGCCGAAACCCTGATCATTGCGATTGGCACGGTCAAAGCGCATATCGCCAGCCTGTACGGCAAACTGGATGTACACACCCGCACCCAGGCGGTTGCCCGCGCGCGAGCATTGGGATTATTAACCGAATAAACCAGAAAATAACCCTTCAATAGACCGTTTGGCAGAGGCCAGGCGGTCTTTTTTTATCTACACTGGACAGTGTAAAACAAGAATTCATTGATTTCATCAGGAGACGAAATATGTTGATCCCACCCTTCTTAAAAACTCTCTTTGCCGTATTTCTGATCTTACACGGTCTGGTCCATGCCGGGATGGCTTTTGTTCCGGTAACAGCAGAAACACAACACAACGTGGCATTTTGGCCGAGTCTTTGGCGCAGCGCAACCAACCCTGCCTGGCTGGCTTCTAAGATGGGACTGTCGCAGCAAACCTTGCGCTTGTTCGGCACAGTGATCTGGATGGCAGCCACCCTGGGATTTGCTGCCGCAGGAATGGGCTTGTTGGGCATCCCCGGCCTCCAGTTGATCTGGCGCGAACTTGCTATTGGCGCATCAGTGATCTCGCTGAGTATGTTCCTCTTTTTCTGGCATGGTTGGTTCATCGTCGGTATCAGCCTGAGCGCTTTAACCTTACTGGCCGCCTTATTCCGCTGGCCTTTTAACTAAATGTACAGGAGCATCGTTGTAATGGCCTCTATGACAATTTCATCCCCGCGTCCTACGGCTGGCAAACCAGCCAATCTCATCCGGTATTTCCTGGGTTTCTTTTACCCGGCCATGAGTGTGATCAATTTTTATTTTGGCTTTACCAATATTGAAATTTACCGCCAATGGGCAAATTCCGCTTTGCTGGCACCCTACACATGGTTTATGCGGGTTGTACCAGCCCCACTGCTGGCAGCTTGCATATTCCTGGTGGCCGTCTTTGAAGTCACCATCGGGATAGCCTATCTGTTTGGCCGGGGAAAACTTGTCCGCCTTGCCATGTTTGCCGCGCTGGCCTTTCACATCTTTATCTTACCCTGGGGCTGGTGGAGTATGTTTAATTTGCTTTTTATTGGTTTATATGCTCTGCTGCTGGGCAAAGAATACCCCCAATCCTTGATTAACAAATCTTGAGGTCGGTTTGATCTGATACGCTTTCCAATTAATTTTTCCGGTTAACCCAACCCTTCATCACATTACCGGTGGTCACCTGGCCACCGGTTTTTCATAAACAAACAGCAAAACAGTACAAACATTGAGGCTGATACAGAGAGAACAGAAATCAACGATCCGGTATAATTAAGACATGATCCATCAAAATAATCCACCCCTCATCCGTGTTTTGCTGGCCGATGATCACGCCGTCGTTCGCGCCGGGATTCGTCAATTTTTGGAGCACAGCGGGACAATCCAGGTCATTGCCGAAGCCGGGGATGGGCTGGAAGCATGCCGCCTGATTGACCAACAGCCGCCGGATGTCGCAGTATTAGATATTCAGATGCCTGGGCGCAGCGGCATTGATGTCGCTCGCTGGATCCGCAATCGCCATCCGGCCGTTGGAGTATTGATCCTAACCGCCTATGATGATGAACCCTATGTGCAGGCAGTCTTACGCGCTGGAGCAAATGGGTATGTATTAAAAACTGCGGAACCGGATGAGATTGTCCGGGCTGTCGGAGATGTATTCCAGGGCAAGACCGTGTTAGATGCCGTTTTGGCCCGCAAACTCATTACCCGTATTACTGAACCACCTCCGCCGGAACTCATCGAACCGCTGACGGATCGAGAATTGGAAATTCTGACACTAACCGGAAAAGGGCTGACCAATAAAGCCATTGCAGCCCAATTAAGCATCAGCGACCGCACAGTACAAAACCACCTGGCACATATCTTCCAAAAACTTCAGGCTGCCAGCCGCACAGAAGCCGTGATGCGGGCAGTGTCGCTCGGTTTGCTGCCTTCTGACCTGGCCGAAATGGACAGCGGGGAATAACAGATGCCGGACGAGAAACTTTCGCTGCCTATACCGGGGCTGCGCTGGCGCGGCTTCACCTTGCAGCTTTTTCTGGTCACCATCCTGCCGCTGACGGTCCTTGTGCTGGCGTTTGTCATCATCAGCCAATCACTGCACCACCAGGCCATGACTGAAATGGTCGGCGACCGTGATTTGCGCGCCATCCGCGCTGCCGCCCAAAGCCTGGACGAACAATTCGCCCAACGCGCGCTCAGCCTGCAATTTTTAGCAGCCAATATCCCTGCCGGTGTTGATCTCTCTGCTCCGCCAACCAACATAGAGCCGGTCATTAAATTGTTTGACGGCGGGTTGACACTTTTCACCCCAGATGGACAGGTCATCTCCACCAACCAGCCCGGAATCTCCTGGGAGCAGCTTCCCATCCGCCATCCGGAATTATGGCAGCAGCTTCTGCAGCAATCACCCGGTAAACCGTGGAGTGCACCGCTGATCTTTCAACCCAACGAAACGTCCTCCTATGCCTGGATTGGAGTAATTACCGGAGGACAAAATGTTCTTGTTGCAGGCTACCAACCCGCTAAAATCATTGGACAGACTTTAAGCGGGCTGCAAAGTTCGGAAAAAACCACTTTAATGGTCGTGGACCCTGCCTACCAGCTGGTGTATCACGGCGGTGGGCACGACCAGGAATGGTCTCCAGCCCAACACCCTGGCGTTGAAGCCGCTTTACGCGGCGACAGCGGCGTGGATATTTACCCCTCCGGGCATGGAGATCATGTGATTGCATTCAGCCGCCTGGAAAGCACCGGTTGGGCGATTGTTTTGGAAGAGACCTGGGAGGATATTGCCTCGCCCACCCTCAGCACCACGCAATCCGCTCCGCTGATCCTCATCCCCCTGTTGGTGTTGGCACTGGCGGCCTTATGGTTTGGTGCACGCCAGATCGTCCAACCGCTTCAAAAGCTGGCTGCCCAATCCGAACAGGTTGCCCGAGGAGATTTTCAAGCCATCCGCAAACCTGTCGGCGGAATCGCGGAAATTCAAGCCCTGCAAGAACGCCTGATCGCTACCAGCGACGACCTGCAGGCAGCTCAGGAAGCCCAGCGGAATTACATTGGCTCGATCACTGCGGGCATTGAGAATGAACGGCGCAGCCTTGCCCGCGAATTACATGATGACACCTTGCAGGCGTTGATTGCGCTCAACCAACGCCTGCAGCTTGCCTCCCCCGCCACCTCAGAGGCCAGCCTGCAACCAATGGTGCAGCAAGCCATGATGAATCTGCGCCGGATGGTGCGCGGATTACGGCCGATCTACCTGGAAGACCTAGGGCTGGATGCCGCATTGGAAATGTTAGCCAAAGAAACCCGCCAAACGACCAACCTGGCCGTTCATTTCCAGGTCAGGGGCACAGCCCGGCGGCTGAACAACGATACAGAGCTTGCGCTTTACCGGATTGCCCAGGAAGCGTTGAACAACGTGCAGCACCACGCTCAGGCAAACCAGGCCTGGATTGAACTGGACTTTCAAACAAACTCCGTTAAATTAACCATCCGGGACGATGGCTGTGGTTTTAATCCACCCGCCAACCGCGATCAATTTGCCCGTGAAGGCCATTTTGGCTTGCTGGGTTTTTACGAACGAGCAGATTTATTAGGTGCCAGGCTGGAAATTCAAACTGCCCCAGGACAGGGCTGCCAGATTCAATTAGAAATTAATACTCACCAGCAGCCCACAGCCCCGGAAGCGCTGGAATAAAAATTATGACAAATATCCCGGTTGACAGATCAACAATGCCGCATATAATATATGAATAATTGCTCATATATTCAAAGAGGCCAAATGAAATCATCCGCAACATGCGAAGACAACATCATTCACGAAGACCAGGTCCTGCATGCCCAACAAAACTTGATTGAAGGTTTGACGGCAACCCGGATGGCCGAGGTTTTCAGCGCTCTATCAGACCCGACCCGGGTACGCATCGTTTCAGCTTTAACCGGCGGTGAATTATGTGTGTGCGACCTTTCAGCAGTGCTGGGCATGACCCAAAGCGCAGTTTCGCACCAACTACGCTTGCTGCGCTCGTTAGAAGTGGTTAAATATCGCAAAGACGGCCGGATTGTGTATTACGCACTGGATGATGACCACATCCGCGATCTTTTCCAACGCGGGTTGGAACATATCGAACATCGGCAAAAAACGATTTAACGGTGGTAAGAATGGAAACAATCAAATACCAGGTAGAAGGAATGGATTGCGCTGATTGCGCTTTGAAAATCGAAAAAGGGGTGCAGAAGATCGAAGGGGTACACCAGGTTCAAGTTAATTTTGCGGCTGGTGTATTGGTTGTCGAAGGAACAGCTTCACCGCAAATCGTACAAGAACGCGTTGAAGCCCTGGGATACCAGATCACACAGGCACCGCTATTGCGCAAACCCCGCCCGCGCCAGCCTTTTCTTGCAGGTTTGCTTCGTTTTATGCTGGGCACATTCGAAACCCGCCTGGCTTTGATCGGCGGCGGAATGATTGGCGCGGCCTTTCTGGCCGGGTCGCTTGGCATCGATGAGCGTCTGACCAACGCGGTTCAAATTATTGCATTGATCATTGCGGGTTTTCCGATTGCCCGCAGCGGAATTTCCAACCTGATCATCAACCGCGACTTCAACATTAATTTATTAATGTCCATTGCCGCTGTTGGCGCAATCATCATTGGAGAAATTCCAGAAGGTGCATCATTAATTTTCCTGTATGCAGTCGCTGAAGCACTCGAAGGATACACCACCGACCGCGCCCGCAGTGTTTTGGGGGAACTCAGCGATCTGGCACCGACACAGGCTGTCAAGCTCACCGGCGGGCATGAAACGTTGGTGCCGGTTGAGCAGTTAGTCATCGGCGACCGCATTCTGATAAAACCCGGCGAGCGGATTCCAATGGATGGTTCGATTCTATCCGGTCACAGTGAAGTCAACCAGGCCCCCATCACCGGCGAGAGTATGCCTGTCACCAAAGAGCCAGGCAGTGAAGTGTTTGCCGGAACAGTTAACGGCTCAGGCAGCCTGGAAGTGGAAGTCACCCGCCTGGTACAGGACAATACTCTCAACCGCATCATCCAGCTGGTAGAAGAAGCCCAAACTGTACGAGCCCCCAGCCAGCGCTTTATCGACCAGTTTGCCCGGTACTATACGCCCGCTATGATTGTCCTGGCTGCCTTGATCGCGATAATTCCCCCGCTGTTCCTGGGAGAACCGCTCACCAACCTGCCGGATGGAACCCGCGGCTGGCTGTACCGCGGATTGGCATTGCTGGTAATAGGCTGCCCGTGTGCACTGGTCATCAGCACCCCCGTGACGATCCTCAGCTCCATTACTGCCGCCGCCCGGCGCGGAGTATTAATCAAAGGCGGCATCTTTTTAGAATCGCTTAACCGGGTGAAAACCATTGCTTTTGACAAAACCGGCACCCTGACTCAGGGAACCCCCATCGTGACTACTACCCGGTCAATGGATTGCGCAGGCGGTGAAACCTGTGCAGATTGTGACGAGGTATTGGCCTTAGCCTGCTCGCTTGAACGCCGCAGCAGTCACCCGCTGGCCCAGGCGGTAATCCAGGCAGCCCAAGAACGCGGGCTGGCAGACCGGTACGATCCCGCGGAAGCCGTGACCGCACTGGCAGGGCTCGGACTGCAAGGACAGGTGAACGGCAAACTGGCAACCATTGGCAATCACCGTTTATTCGATGCGGAGCACGGCCATTCCGACGAGCTTTGCCGATGGATTGAAAACGCTGAAAACCTGGGTCAAACCACCATGCTGGTTTGCGATGGCGACCGCGTCCGCGGTTACCTCGCCGTCAGTGATACCCTGCGGCCGGACAGTCCTCAAGTAGTTCAGGAATTAAAACGAGCAGGAATGACGGTTGCCATGCTGACAGGGGATAATCCGCAGGCAGCCCAGGCAGTGGCTGATCAGATTGGCATCGAGAAAGTTTTTGCCAGCCTGCTGCCAGCCGACAAAGTCAACGCGGTGCGCAGCCTGCACGACGGGCATGGCGCGGTTGCAATGGTCGGTGATGGAATTAATGATACCCCGGCATTAGCAGCCGCCACGGTCGGAATTGCAATGGGTGGAGCAAGCAGCGCTCAGGCCCTGGAAACTGCGGATGTGGTATTGATGTCCGATCAATTAGACCGGCTGCCGTTTACATTTCGACTGGCGAAGTTATCCCATAGGTTGATCACCGAGAATATTGTGTTTAGCCTGGTCACCAAGTTAATATTCATCCTCCTGGCCCTGGCCGGATGGACACCCATGTGGCTGGCAGTGGTGGGAGATATGGGTGTATCACTCGCCGTCACGTTCAATGGCATGCGCCCGCTGGTCGCCGAAAAACGCGGCCAAATCTAGCCTGTCACCCAAAGGGTACCGGCAGAGCATCACATGATTTATGTGGTGCTCTGTTTTATTTATGATTCGCGAACGTCCGCGAAAACCAATCCGAAATGATCACCAAAGATCATGTTACATGTGTCACTTGGCTGCCTGGCCTATCACAGCTATAATACATTCAAAATCATGAATGTATTATCCACCCCCAACCTCCACCCTGAAGAAAACCTGGCCAGATTTTTCTCCTACCTGGGAAATCCAGCCCGCCTGCAAATATTATTACTGATCGGCACCGGAGAAGCCTGTGTCTGTCACTTAAAGGCAGCCCTCAACCAACGCCAGGCCTATATTTCGCAGCAATTAATGATCCTCCGAAATGCTGGTTTGGTCACCAGTTTCCGTGAAGGGCGCAACATCTACTACCGGCTGACAGATCCTGGCATTTTGGAATGGATATACACTGCCGCGCAGCAGCAAAATATTGCAATTACCCTACCCGCACCGGAAGATCTGCCCGGCTGCCCCTACCACACAGAAAAGAAACCAGAATAGAAAATCTCCCTGTCTATGCCCTCAAAACGCACCTACACCCTCCAGGTTGATGAACAAGGCCGTTTGCTTCTGCCGCCAGAGCTGTCAGCACGCTTTGGCCTGATTCCAAATAGCCAGGTCCGCATGGATGAGTACGGTGAGCAGCTCCATCTGCGCCGGTCAATCCATGCTTTAGCACGCATTTACATCGAGCCAACCAATATTTGCAATCTGGATTGCCGCACATGCATGCGCAATGTCTGGGATGAACCGCCTGGCCGGATGGAAGACGAAACCTTTCAGCGCATCCTGGCAGGTATCCGGCAGGTCACACCACGCCCAACTGTCTTTTTTGGTGGATTTGGCGAACCGCTTTCTCATCCCGAGATTTTAACCATGATCAGCCAGGCCGCTGCGACAGGCGCAGCCGTGGAATTGATCACCAATGGAATTTTATTGGACGAATCAATGGCGGCTGGTTTGCTTAAAGCCGGGCTGGACACGCTCTGGGTCTCGATCGACGGTGCAACTCCGCAAAGCTATGATGACGTCCGGCTGGGAGCAGCCTTACCACGGGTAATCGAGAACCTTCAGCGCTGGCGCAGCCTGCGCGCCCAGGCATATTGGTCTACCGCACAATTGGGAATCGCCTTTGTGGCCATGCAGCGCAACCTGCATGAGCTGCCAGAAGTCATTCGGCTTGGCACGCATCTCGGCGCGTCACGGTTTTCCATCAGCAACGTGCTTGCACATACCGACGAACTGCGCAAAGAAATCCTCTATGAGCGGTCACAGTATGAACAAGGTTACCATTCAGCCAGTGCCTTACCCCACGTCAGCCTGCCGCGCATGGACAGCACCCCCGAAACACAGGCGGTGCTGTCGCGCCTGTTCAACAATAGTCTGCACGTTGAAATCAACGGCACCAGCCCTGCCCGGGCAATCAATTCTTGCCCATTCATTGAAAAAGGCAGCCTGTCGGTGCGTTGGGATGGCAGAGTCAGTCCCTGCCTGCCTTTACTGCACACCCATGACAGTTATCTGGATCACCACCAGCGCCGCTCGCATGCCTATTCAGTAGGAAATATTCTGGAGCACGACCTGCTGGAAGTTTGGAATACCCCATCCTACCAGTCATTACGATCCCGCCTGCAATCGTTTGATTTTTCACCCTGTGTTTTTTGCAATAGCTGTGAACATCCTGAACAAAACCTTGAAGACTGTTTTGGAAATGTCCAACCGGCCTGTGGGAGCTGCCTTTGGTCCCAAGGCTTGATTCAATGTCCTTAATAAATTAGCGAGGAAACCAATGTCAAATTCAACTCCAACCCGCCGTCTATCCTTTTTAGACCAGTACCTGACGCTGTGGATCTTCCTGGCAATGGCTCTTGGTGTCGGCCTGGGATACTTTGTCCCCGGCGCAGAAAACTTCATCAACCAGTTCGCAGTGGATACCACCAACATTCCCATCGCCATTGGCCTGATCTTGATGATGTACCCGCCGTTGGCGAAAGTTCATTATGAAGAATTAGGCGACGTATTCCGCAACTGGAAAGTCCTTGGTCTTTCCCTGATTCAAAACTGGGTCATCGGCCCCATTTTGATGTTTTTGTTAGCCATCATCTTCCTGCCGGATAAACCAGATTATATGATGGGTCTGATTATGATCGGTCTGGCACGCTGTATCGCAATGGTCATCGTCTGGAATGATCTGGCCAAGGGCGACCGCGAATATGCTGCCGGGTTGGTCGCTTTTAACAGCATCTTCCAGGTGTTATTTTACAGCGTCTATGCCTACCTGTTCATCACGGTCTTATTACCGTTATTCGGATTGCAAGGTAGTGTAGTGAATATTACCATCGGGCAGATTGCTAAATCCGTGTTCATCTACCTGGGTATTCCCTTCCTGGCTGGCATACTGACCCGCTTTACACTGCTGCGCTTAAAGGGTAAGGATTGGTACGAAAAGAAATTTATCCCGCGCATCAGCCCAATCACTTTGATTGCATTGCTCTTCACAATTATTGTGATGTTCAGCCTGAAAGGCAACCTGATCGTGCAGATCCCGTTGGACGTGGTGCGCATCGCCATTCCGTTGTTGATCTATTTCATCGTTATGTTTGTGGTGAGCTTCGCACTCAGCCGCCGCGCAGGCGCCGATTACGAAAAAAGCACCACCTTATCCTTTACAGCCGCAAGCAACAACTTTGAACTGGCGATTGCCGTCTCCGTGGCCGTATTTGGCCTGAATTCCGGCCAGGCGTTTGCGGCTGTAATCGGCCCCCTGGTGGAAGTACCCGTGATGATTGGCCTGGTCAACCTGGCTTTCTGGTTCCAAAAGAAATGGTTTACCAAAGCGGTACCGGCCGCAGCAATCAAATAATCTGTCTTAACCGAACAGGGCAGCCAAAAAGGCTGCCCTGTTATTTTATTAATCAAACCATAATCTGCCTTTCACCAATTATTAACACAAAAGAGAACTTTTCCAACCCGAAACTCTGTACAATAAAAACCGGGAGATGACAAGCAAAATGATCGAAAAAATCCGGGTTTTATTTTTATGCACAGGCAATTCAGCGCGCAGCCAGATGGCAGAGGCACTGCTGCGGAAATATGCTGGAGAGCGGTTTGAAGTCCACAGCGCCGGATTGGAGCCCAAAGGGATCAATCCGTACACCGTTCAGGTTTTAGAAGAGATCGGTGTGGATACTTCTCAACACACCTCCAAGACCCTCCAGAACTATATCGGCACGGCACATTTTGGTTACTTGATCACAGTATGCAGCAGTGCAGAGGAAAAATGTCCCATCTTCCCCGGCATGGGCGTCCGGCTGCATTGGCCGTTTGAGGACCCTGCTGCATTTGCCGGTACATCAGATGAAATTCTGAACAAATTTCGCTCCATTCGCGACCAGATTGATCAGCGTATCCAGAGCTGGCTGGCAGAAAACAATTTTTAAGCCAGTCCTGTTTGACACACGGCAAACTTCACAACTCCTTTGCACGGTCTTCATCATTTCTTCATAAGTGGCAGGTAAACTAAAGACCGTAAGACAAATTAACAAGATCTTCTAAATAAAGGAGTTAGATCAATGAAGAAAACTTTCATCGGTATCTTAATAGCAGCAGTGGTGGTTGTTGCCCTGGCTACAGCCGGGTTTGTTTATGCCCAAAGCGACCAACCCAACACCCCCAACGGCCAGGTTCCATTTGGCTACGGTGGACGCGGTCACATGGGCGGAGGCATGATGGGCGGCCGCTTTGGCAGCAACGGTGAAGCTGGTTCCGGCGTGCTGCATGACTATATGATCAGCGCCTTCGCCGAAAAACTCGGGCTCAGCGTGGATACCCTCAATGAACGCCTTGCCAACGGCGAAACGATGATGGATATTGCCGCAGAGCAGGATCTGACCATCGCCGAGTTCCGCACCCTGATGACCGATGCCCGCACCGCAGCCATTGACAAAGCACTGGCAGACGGTGTCATCACCCAGGAGCAGGCTGACTGGATGAAGAGCAACAGCGGCGGCCGTTTCGGCGGCGGCATGCGCGGCGGGCGCTTTGGCGGGCAAAACAACCCCAACTGCCCCATGTTCCAGGCAACCCCTGAAGCATAAATAAACGATTGATTCAAAAACAGGCAGCCAATTTTTGAGCTGCCTGTTTTTATTACCCTTTTTTTATTCGCAACTCCGTTGCCCTGTTTTTCTATTCAAATAATTTCCAAAGGAAAAGGTGTCACAAACGCATGGATGGTAATTGCGGATAATTTCAATCTGATATACAATCATATTAGATAATTCCGCAATACACCTGCAAAGAAGGAGGCAATATGAACACCGTCAGGCATATCCTGGAAATCAAGGGCAGTTTTGTTTGGACGATTTCCCCGGACGCATCGGTTTTTGAAGCCCTGCGCATGATGGCAAACAAAGACGTTGGGGCATTGGCTGTGCTGGAAGATGACAAATTGATCGGTATCATCTCCGAGCGTGACTATGCCCGCAAGGTCATCTTATTTGGGAAAGCCTCCAAAGAGACCCTGGTACGCGAGATCATGAGCAGCCAGGTCATCACCATTCACCCGGATCAAACGATCGAAGAATGTATGGAATTGATGACCAACAAACGTATTCGACACCTTCCGGTGGTGGCGGAAGGAAAATTGTTAGGCATGATCTCGATTGGCGATGTGGTAAACAATATCATCCGCCGGCAGCGCCAACGCATCAGCAGCCTGGAAGATCAGGTCCGCAGCGCGGAAGTGGAAGCCCCTGCAGCGCCTGAACCGGCAGTTCCACGCTTTCCAAAAGGTTCGCGCATTCGCAGTTCAGAGGAAAACAAATAACCAAAACAAACCAGTCACCAGCGGAGCGTATGCTCCGCTTTTTTATTGAACAACAGCCCGCGCTGCGATTTCTCGCCGCAGCGCCAAGCGGGTTAAAGCCAGGCAAGAATAATCCACCCAAGCAGCCGTATGCGGGTATTTAATCATTGAGTCATTAAATATAACCGTTTGGCGGGTGAGTTTTATCGGCTGCTAACATTTTGAAATTTGTTGTACAATTGATTTGGTTTATTCGTTCCCTTACCCGCAGGCTAGCAAGTTTTATCAGCCGGGGCATTTCAAATCAAGGCAAGTACCAAAATTTTGTTGACGGAGGTCTTCATGTCTGGTCCTCGCACTGTGCGCGCACCACGTGGAACGCAGCTCACCTGCAAATCCTGGTTAACCGAAGCCGTTTATCGCATGATCCAGAACAACCTGGATCCGGAAGTAGCGGAGCGGCCGCAAGATTTGGTTGTGTACGGGGGGCGCGGGCAGGCCGCGCGTAGCTGGGAAGCCTTTGACGCCATCCTGGAATCACTGCGCAACCTGGAAGACACGGAAACTTTGCTGGTGCAATCCGGCAAACCAGTCGCCATTTTTAAATCCCACCCGGATGCCCCACGCGTGTTAATTGCCAACTCCAACCTGGTGCCTCATTGGGCTACCCAGGAGCATTT
>JAJUJY010000034.1 GCA_029265085.1 Chloroflexota bacterium | reverse complement strand
CGAAAATATTCTGGCACTCTTGCGGGCGCAAAGAAGGAGAATGATCTTTCTTTGCACTTTTATTTATTTTATGCGGCATCGGGGCTGCTGCAGCAAAAATTGAAAAGAGTCTGTAAACCTGAGCCTCTAGGAATGGCCGGAAGTTTGCGTATACTTGAAAGTGGTCATTTTCTAGTTTGTTTGATTTGGGAGGATCGGCGTTGCTCCGGCAAAGGGAACTGTATTCGCTGCGGCGGTTGATGATGTATCTGGGCGTGATGATGGTCGCGGCCATTCTGCTCATGCTGCTGCTTTCTCCCGGCCGGTTGTTCCTCAGAGGCACACGGACTTTTTCAGTCTCTTTGCACTCTCCGCTGCAAGCAGATTATTCCACGGACGAACGTGCCATGCTTTTGCCGCCTGTTGAGGTGGCTATGATTGAGGAAGTGCTGCAGGACCGCCAGGATGAACAGGCCGTTCCGGTGATTATTGAGGAGCTTAACACGCCGGTGCCGACAGTGACGCCGCGCCTGCCGGGTGGTGTAAGCCAGCCGACCCGCTTCCCGACCTTGATTGCGGCCAGTATGACGCCCACGCTTGCCTGGACGCCCACCCTCCTGCCGCCAGGGGTAACCGAGATCCCCACCGAGACGGCTTCTCCGACCCCAACGCTGATCGTTTTTCCGACTTTATTGCCAACCCGTACGCCCACGCGCACCCTGGTGCCCACTTTGCCGCCAGCCGGACCGACTCCAACTGCAGGTCGTTCCCCTACGCCTACCCGTACATTAGCGCCTACCAAAACGCCAACTGCGACCAAAACCACAGTGACGGTACCGACACTCGTTCCGACCAAGACGTTTACGCCGCTTCCGCCAACATTCACCAATTCGCCGGTTCCGCCGACTTTTACCCCGGTGCCGCCCACACGCACACCGATTCCTCCCACCCGGACCTCACCGGCTTATCCCCCGCCTACTTACCCTCCACCGGCAACGACTCAGCCCTCTTATCCATAAAGAGGGCTGCCTTTTGATATAATCATGCTACCCTGTTAAGGATAACGGATTTCCCGTTGCTGCCTGCGATGAATGTCCCATGGATTGATGCTCTCTGGTATGGTCTGGCTGCATTGGTTGTTTTGGTGCTGCCTGGTTTGGCGTGGCTGGCCTGGACGCCTTCCAATGAACGCGACCGCTTTGAGCGCTTTGTGGATGGAATAGGCATTTCAGTCAGCCTGACGGCTTTGACCGCTTTGTTATATTTTGTGTTGGGAGCACGCTTTTCTGGCCTGGCACTGGTCAGTTTGCTGGCTGCATGCGGCTTTGCGTCGGTGTTGGGGCTGATCTCCACCATGCAGCGCAGGGCGAATATTTCCATTTCGCTTTCCTTGAAAAACGGGCTGGGACTGGCTGCCGGTGTGCTGCTCCTTTTGTGCGCGGTGCTTTGGCGGTTTTACCAGGCGCGCACGCTGGTTATGCCGTCCTGGGTGGACTCGGTTCATCATGTCTTTTTGGTGCAAAAAATTATGGAGCTGGGGGGGCTTCCAGCTACGCTGGATCCGGAAATCCCGGCGTTTTTCTCCTATCATTTCGGTTTTCATGCCCTGGCGGCTCACTTTGCTTTTTGGGCAAACGCAGAACCTGCTCAGGCGGTGCTCTGGTTTGGACAGGTAATCAATGCGTTGGTGGGGCTGTCTGTGTACCGCCTGGCGAAATCGATCTGGGGGGACTGGCGGCGGGCACTGCTGGCTGCGCTGTTGGTTGCTTTTGCGCTGCAAATGCCTGCTTACTATGTTACCTGGGGACGTTACACCCTCTTGACCGGGCTGCTGCTGCTCCCGCTGGCGATGGCAGCCGCAAATGATATTGTCCGCAATCCTGAGCGGCACGAACCCTGGCTGCGCCTGCTGCTGCTTACGACTGGGGTTGCGTTGTGTCATTACACCACCCTGCTTTTGTTGGGTATGTATCTCTTCGTGCTGCTCTTGGGGCAGGTTTGGAAGGTGCGCAGTCCGCAGGGGCTGACACGGGTGTGGAAAGTTTCTGCAGGAGCCTTGGGCGGGTTGGTGCTGGCCTCTCCCTGGCTGTGGCGCGTTGCGGTGCAGGAAGGCCGCCGCATGACGGTGAAGGTGGTGGCTGATTCCAGCGGAACGCAGACAGGTTATGTGGATTATTTGCTTTACCTGCTGGGTCCAACCACAAATTATGGGTTATATGCCCTGGCTGTTTTGGCTTTGATCTATGCGATTTTTCAACGGCGCACGCGGACCCTGGCTGCCTGGGTTGTTTTAATCCTGGTGCTGCTGAACCCGAACTGGCTGCGCCTGGGGCCGTTTCGTCCGGATCACATGGCAATTATTTTGTTCTTACCAGCAGCCCTGTTGGTTGCTCACCTGGTGATGGAAGGTGTGGACCAGTTCGCAAAGGTTTCGCTTCCCTGGCTGCAAAAAGGCTTGCAGGGGGCAGCTGTTTTGGTGCTGGCAGGCGGCCTGATTTACGGCGGTTGGAACACGCGCAATGTGATTAATTCGGGAACGGTTTTTACAAGCAGCGCAGATTTGCAGGCGTTGAAATGGGTGAGAGAAAATACCCCGCCTGATGCCCGTTTTTTTATCAATACGACCCACTGGCAAAGCTCGATCTATCGCGGTGTGGACGGCGGTTATTGGCTGCTCCCGCTGACCAAGCGCTGGTCCATTCTTCCACCGGTGCTGTTTACGTATGGCAAGCCGGAGTATGTGCGGCAGATCATTGACTGGTCGGTTCAAGCGAGCAAATTGACAAATTGCGATAATTCCTTCTGGAATTTTGTGAATCAAACTGATATAACTCATATATACTTAAAAGACGGGATTGGGTCGCTTCAACCAAACACGTTGTCAACCTGTGCGAACTTGCTGCAAGTGTACCGGCGTGATGGGATTTCAATCTTTGAAGTGATAACCACCCAACAGCCGTAATGGCGCGATCTGAACCCGTTTTTAGGTGATTTTAACGGTTTAATCCCACTAATTTCATATAATTCATCTTGTGAAAATTGCCACCATCCCTTAGCTGTGATATACTAGGTGGAGTATATATTTCGACCAACTAAATAAACTTTGTGAGGATTGCGATGCTGCAGCAGTATCTCCCGATTTTTATCATCACCGGTTTGGCGGTTCTTGTGGGTTTGATTGCCGTCTCTCTCGGGTATCTGTTTGGCCCTCGGCGGCCTACCCAACGCAAATCTGCTCCCTATGAATCCGGAATGGTTCCATATGGTCCAGGCCGGCGGCGTATGTCGGTCCGTTATTACCTGATTGCAGTCCTCTTCATATTGTTCGACATTGAAGTCATCTTTGTGGTCTCCTGGGCGGTCGTGGTGCGCAAATTAGGCGTGCTGGGGCTGATCGGTATGCTCATTTTCCTGGGTGTTTTAGAGTTTGCACATCTTTATGCGTGGAAGAAAGGAGCGTTAGAATGGGATTAGAGCAGAAGACCGGAAATATGGGTGTGGTGACAACCACACTGGAGCAAATGGTTAACTGGTCGCGTACCAATTCGATGTGGCCGATGTTGTTTGGCCTGGCTTGCTGCGCGATTGAGATGATGGCTGCGCAGGCAGCTAATTATGATATGAGCCGGTTTGGCATGGAATTAATGCGTGCCAGCCCGCGCCAGTCGGATTTGATGATTGTTGCCGGACGGGTATCGCGCAAAATGGCGCCGGTGCTGCGCCAGTTGTACGACCAGATGCCTGATCCCAAGTGGGTGATTGCGATGGGCGACTGCGCGTCTTGCGGCGGTGTTTTTAATAATTATGCGGTGGTTCAGGGGGTGGACGAAGTGGTGCCGGTGGATGTTTATGTGGCGGGATGCCCGCCGCGCCCTGAGGGCTTGATCCACGGTGTTATGACCCTGCATGAGAAAGTTCGCAAAGAAAAATTCCCGGATTGGGCCTGATGGCCTTGTTTTCAAGCGGTGTCCTGACCGATTGCTGATCTAATCTACCGACAGAATAAAAAGGCGCGATAACGATGGATGAAAAATTGCAGGCAGCAGTAGAAGCCGTACAGGAGCGCTTTGGCGGCCAAATGAAAGAATTTCGGGGGGAAGTGACCTTGATTGTGTCACCTGGGCACATCCTGGAAACTTTGCAAGCGCTTCATGACGAGTTTGGTTTTGATTTCTTGATCGATGAGACCGCGGTGGATTATTGGCCTCAAACCTCACCACGCTTTCATGTGGTTTACCATTTGTATTCCACTGCGCAGAACCTCATCTTGCGCATGCGCGTTCCTTTAGACGGGAATGCGCCCCATATGGATACGGCTGAACGGATTTATCCCAATGCGAACTGGAAAGAGCGCGAAATTTGGGATATGTTTGGCATCCGTTTTGACGGCCATTCTGATTTGCGCCGGGTTTTAATGCCCGCCGATTGGCAGGGACACCCGCTGCGCAAAGATTACCCGTTGGGTTACGAAGAAGTCCAGTTCTCGTTTAACAAGGACGAGGTAATCCGTCACAAACCGCGACCTCAGAATTAGGGGCAAGGAGCGAGCATGAGCAATATTCGAGAAGTAACGATTGATGAGCTTCGCCACCTGGTGTCTGAACGGGCGCGCACTGGCGAGACAATGCTTTTGAATATGGGGCCGCAGCATCCCAGTACGCATGGTGTGCTGCGTCTTTTGCTGGAATTAGATGGCGAAATTGTTTTAAACTGCATCCCGGATATTGGTTTCCTGCATACGGGCGTAGAGAAAAACATGGAATCCAAAACCTACCAACAGGCTGAGGTGATGGTGGACCGCCTGGATTACACCAATCCATTGGGGAATAACCTGGTGTATTCAATGGCGGTCGAAAAACTGCTGGATCTGGATGTGCCGCCCCGTGCGCAGGCAATCCGGGTGATCCTGGCTGAACTGCAGCGCATTTCTTCTCACTTGATCTGGGTGGGAACCAGTTCCCTGGACCTGGCGGCCATGTCTGTTTTCTTGTACGCCATGCGTGAGCGTGAAATCATCCTGGATATTTTCGAGATGGTTTCCGGCCAGCGGATGATGACCACCTATATCCGCCCCGGCGGGTTGTGGCGGGATGTGCCGGTAGAATTTGAAGCCGCGGTGCGCCATTTCCTGGATATTATTCCGCGCCGCCTGGATGAGTACGAATCCATGCTGACGACCAACTCGTTATTCCTGGAACGCACCCAGGGCATTGGCGTCATCTCCAAAGAAGATTGCATCCGCTGGGGTATCAGCGGTCCCATCCTGCGCGGCAGCGGTATGGCCTATGACCTGCGCAAGATCCGCCCGTACAGCGGGTACGACCAGTACCAGTTTGATATTCCCACTGTCCAGGAAGGCGATATTTATGCGCGCTACCTGGTGCGGGTGGAAGAAATGCGGCAGTCTGCCCGGATTATTCGCCAGGCGATTGACCGCCTGCCGTTTGGCCCGGTACGTTCGAATAACCGCAAATACGTGCCGCCGCCCCGCTCTGAGCTGGGGGTGAGCATGGAAGCCTTGATCCATCACTTTAAACTGTGGACCGAGGGTTTCCATGCGCCGGAAGGTTCTGTGTACACTGCGGCGGAAAGCCCGCGCGGCGAGTTGGGAATCTACATGGAAAGTGACGGCGGCCCGAAACCGTACCGTGTGCATGTGAATACCCCATCCTTTGCAAACTTGCAGATCATGCCCCTGCTGACTCGCAACCACTTTGTGGCGGACGTGGTCGGTGTGATTGGATCTATTGATATTGTTTTGGGAGATGCGGACCGGTGAACGAACTGCTTACAAAATACCCTGATGAAGTCCAGGCCATTTTGGCCAAGTATCCGCCGGAGTTTAAACGTTCCGCTGTGATGCCGCTGCTCTATCTGGCGCAGCGCGAGCCGGGTTATGTTACCGCGCAGGCCTTAAAAGACATTTCTGAAATTGTCGGCGTCTCCATTACGGATGTGGCCTCGGTGGTTGGGTTTTACTCGCTGTATTATGATAAGCCCTTAGGCCGTTATCATATTCAAATTTGCACCGATTTGCCCTGCGCACTGCGCGGCGCAGAAAAATTCTTGCACGAATTGTGCGCAGCGCTGAACGTGAAACCTGGGGAAACCACAGCAGACGGCCTGTTTGTGATTGAAGAGGTGAAATGCCTGGCAGCCTGCCACCGGGCGCCGATGTTCCAGGTGCAGGGTGACGGCGATATCCGCTACCACGAGCACCAGACCGTTGAAACCGCTCTGGCTGTTTTGGAGGCTTTGCGGCAAAAGGCCGCCCAGGAAAAGGAGGCTGCCCAATGAGCCAATATGTTCTGTTGCGCCACCGTGAGATCGAAAATCTGGACCAGCTGCCGGTTTATCTTAAACACGGCGGTTTTGAAGCCTTTAAGAAGGCCGTTACCACGCTGAAACCGGAAGAAATTATCCAGCAGGTAAAAGACTCAGGGCTGCGCGGCCGCGGCGGGGCGGGCTTCCCCACCGGTATGAAATGGGCCTTTTTGCCCAATACGATCTGGCCGCATTATGTCGTAGCCAATGCGGATGAATCCGAACCCGGCACATTTAAAGACCGCGAGCTGTTGGAAGCCAATCCCTTCCAGTTCCTGGAAGGATTGATGATTGCCTCGTTTGCCGTTCAGGCGCATGCGGCGTATGTGTATCTGCGCGGCGAGTTTTGGAATATTGCCCGCCAGTTGGACCAGCGCATTGCTGAATTGGAAGCCGCCGGACTGTTGGGTGAGAATCTATTTGGCACCGGTTATTCGCTGCGCCTGTATACCCACCTTGGAGCAGGCGCGTACATCTGTGGTGAAGAGACGGCGCTGCTGGAATCATTGGAGGGGAAATTAGGCCAGCCGCGCCTGCGCCCGCCTTTCCCGGCGGTGGCGGGGTTATATGCCAGGCCAACTGTGATTAACAACGTAGAAACCCTGGCCAACCTGCCCCCCATTGTGGAGCACGGTCCGGCCTGGTACCGTGATTTTGGCACCGAGAAAAGTCCGGGTGTGAAAATCTTCAGCCTGTCTGGGAATGTGAACAAGCCGGGAAATTACGAACTGCCCCTGGGTACAACTTTCCGGGAATTGATTTACACCCACGGGGGCGGCATTCCGGAAGGACGCAAAATCAAAGCGATTATGGCGGCGGGTGCGTCTTCCGCGATGATCCTGGCGGATGAGGCCGCCCTGGATACACCGATGGATTACGAATCGGTGGTCAAATTAGGCGCGTCTTTGGGTTCTGCATCGGTGATTGTGCTGGATGAGACGGTGAACATGGCCTGGCTGGCAGAAAAAACCGTCAGCTTCTTCAAGCATGAATCCTGCGGCAAGTGCACTCCCTGCCGGGAAGGCACCTACTGGATGAGCCATATCGCCAAACGCATAGCGGATGGAAAAGGCAGCCAGCAAGATGTGCTGTTGTTAGATCAGGTGGCTCGCCAGATGCAAAACAAATGCCTGTGCGCCCTGGGTGAATTTTCCACCATGGCTGTTGTGACCAGCATTGAGAAGTTCCGCGAGGACTTTTTAACGCGTATTGAGAGTAGAGGATAGAGCGATGAGGCGGGGCGCAAGCCCTGAGCCTCTCAGCCGAGGTGTGCGTATGCCAAAAATGGTAAATCTGATCATTGACGGACAGCAAGTCACCGTACCGCAGGGGACCCTGGTAGTGGATGCGGCCAAGAAAATCGGAAACGATATTCCGGTCTTTTGCTATCACCCCAAAATGGAGCCGGTGGGAATGTGCCGGATGTGCCTGGTGGATATTGGCCGCCCGCAGATCGACCGCGCGACCGGTCAGCCCGTTTTAGAGGCGGATGGAACGCCCAAACTTCAATTCGGACCAAAGCTGGAAACAGCCTGTACGACCCCGGTCAGCGAGGGAATGGTTGTGCGGACGGATACACAGCCAGTCACCGCTGCACGCAAAGAAGTGGTTGAGTTCATTCTCACCTCACACCCCTTAGATTGCCCGATTTGCGATAAAGGCGGCGAATGCCCGCTGCAAAACCTGACGATGGGGTTTGGTCCAGGTGAATCCCGCTTTTATTTAGAAGATAAAAAACACCTTGCCAAGCATGTGCCGCTGGGTGATTTAATATACCTGGATCGCGAGCGCTGCATTCAGTGCGCGCGCTGTGTGCGCTTCCAGGATGTGATTGCCGATGATGCCGTAATTGGCTTTTATAACCGCGGCCGCTCTTTGGAAATTACCACGTTTTCCGAGCCGGGATTTGATTCGATCTTTTCCGGCAACACCACCGACATTTGTCCGGTTGGCGCACTGACCACTGCTGATTTTCGTTTTGGTGCGCGTCCCTGGGAGTTAAAATCGGTGGCATCCATCTGCACGCACTGCCCGGTGGGCTGCAACATTACCTTGAATGTGCGCCGCGAAGCCAAGGCGGACGGCAAATGGGTGGTCAAGCGCGTCATGCCGCGCCAAAATGAAGCGGTGAACGAAATCTGGATTTGTGATAAAGGCCGTTTTGGTTATCACTATACCGAAAGCAGCCAGCGCCTGTCGCAGCCGCTGGTGCGCAAAGGGGAGGAACTGGTCCCGGCGAGCTGGGATGAGGCTCTGGCCAAAGTGGCAGCGCAGCTCCACGGTGCCGGTCTGGTGACTCTGGCAGGCGGCCGGTTGGCAAATGAAGATTTGTTCAATGTTCAGCAATTAACAGCTGCACAAAATGGACAGGCGGTTCTCTACAGCGATATGGGCGGCGGCGACCTGGTCAGCCAGTTTGGCCTGACACCGGGCAGCAACCTGGGAGACCTGGGAAAAGGCTCAGCCATCCTGGTCATTGGCAGCGACCTGCACGAGGAAGCTCCGCTGTGGTGGCTGCGGGTGAAAGAGGCGGCCAAACGCGGCGCTACCCTGATTGTGGCCAACCCGCGCGCTACCCGCCTGGATAAATTTGCTGCGCACGTTTTGCGCTATGCATATGGTGAAGAATCGGCTGCGATGGCTTCCTTCTTACCCAATGCGACGGTTAATACAGGTTGGCAGGCAGCGGTTCAGGCCTTTAGCGAAGCTGATAACACCGTTGTTTTCTACGGCAGCGAGGGCATGGGGCTGCGGGAAAGTACTGCGCTGGCGCAAACCGCCGCAAGTGTGCTGGCCCAAACCAACCGGGCTGGCAAAGTGAATAACGGTCTGGTGGCGGTTTGGCCGCAGGCCAATACGCAAGGCGCCTGGGAATTGGGTTTCCGGCCTGCTGAAAATCTGGCGGCTGTGCTCTCTCAGGCGAACGTGTTGTTGATTGCGGCGGCTGACCCGGCGGGTGATGATCCGCGGTTGGCGCAGGCTGTGGATGCCGCCCAGTTTGTGGTGGTACAGGAACTCTTCTTGACGGAGACGGCTAAACGAGCGGATGTAGTACTGCCGGTGCTTCCGGTGACAGAGCGCGAAGGCACGTTTACTTCCGGCGAACGGCGCGTGCAGCGCTTCTACCCGGCCTTGATGCCGGTTTCCTCGGCCAAAGCAGATTATGAAATCGCGGCTGAACTTGGCAAGCTGGTTGGTGCAGAAATTGAAGGCCGCGCCGCCTCGTTGGTGATGAAGAAGATGGCTGCTCAGGTGACTGCCTTTGCCGGCATGAGTTACCAGCGGTTGAGCGAAGTGACGGAACAGTGGCCGCTGATTGGCCGCGCAGATGTGTATTACGGCGGTACTGGCTATGATAACCGCCAGGGGCTGGGTTTGCAAATGAGCCTTGCGCAGGGCAGCTTGCCAGGCGCGGCGAAACTGCCTGCCCTGTCAGCGGGTTTGCGGATTGTGCCGGTGACACGGCTGTATGATCTTGGGCAGACCCTGACGCCGACAACCTTGCTGCACCAGCGCATGGCTAAGAAAGAAGTCTGGCTGCACCCGGCGGAAGCTGCCCGGTTAGCGGTTGCTGCCGGTGAGTTGGTGGAACTGGCTGGCGCAGGTTGGAAAGAAACTGCGGCTGTCCGGCTGGACGAAAATCTGCCAGAAGGTGTTCTGGTTGCCCCGCGCAGTGTCGGTTTGCCGGTGCGCGAACCGCAGACAGTCCAAATCCTTAAGCTGGCTGCTGAGCCGGTGGTCAAATAGAGAGGTGCGCGCATGGATGCTGGCTTAATTTGGGAATGGATTATCAAATCGTTGATCATCATCCTGGGGATGACCGGTGGCTTTGCTTACACCACGCTGTATGAGCGCAAGGTGTTGGCGCGGATGCAGGTCCGCATTGGACCGAACCGGGCTGGCCCGTTTGGATCATTGCAGCCGATTGCGGATGCCATCAAGTTGATCTTTAAAGAAGAACTGACTCCGGCAAATGCAGACCGGTTGATATTCTTTGTCGCTCCGATTATTACCGTGATCCCCGCGTTGATTATTACCGCGGTTGTTCCCTGGGGAGAATCGATCACAATCGGTGGGCGGGAAATTCAGCTTTCGCTGGCGAATATCAATGTTGGCGCACTGTACATCATGGCAGTCACTTCCATCTCGGTGTATGGTATTACCCTGGCGGGCTGGTCTTCCAATAACAAGTACGCCACGTTAGGCGGCCTGCGCGCTACCGCGCAGATGATCAGTTACGAACTGGCCTTGGGCCTGTCTTTTGTAGGCCCAATCATGCTGGCGGGTTCGATGAGCATTATGGATATCGTCCGGGCACAGCACGATCTATGGTATATCGTTTTGCAGCCGGCCGGGTTCATTTTGTTCTTCATTTCCTCGCTGGCAGAAGTTAACCGCGCACCGTTTGATATGCCGGAAGCCGAGCAGGAATTGACTGCCGGTTATCACAGTGAATATTCGGGGATGAAGTTTGCCTTGTTCTTCATGGCCGAGTATATCAAGATGATCGCGGTGGCAATGATCGGTTCTTCACTCTTCCTGGGGGGGTTCTGGGGTCCGTTTGTGGATAAGCTGCCTGGGTTAGGCCCCTTGTATTTGTTTATCAAAGTGGCGATCTGGTTGTTTATTATGATTTGGGTGCGGGCGACCCTGCCGCGCATCCGTTATGACCGGCTAATGCAGTTGGGGTGGAAAATTATGTTCCCCATTGGCCTGTTGAATGTGATTATTACGGCCATTGTGATTGTAGCGGTAGGAGGTTAGCGCGATGTTTAAAGGTCTGATAACCACCCTCAAGGCATTAATTTTTGAAAAGCCTGTCACCATCCAGTATCCTGAACAGAAACGGCCTGTGCGGGCACGTTTCCGCGGCCGGCATGTACTCAAGCGGTATGATAACGGCCTGGAGAAATGTATTGGCTGCGCGCTGTGCGCGGCGGCTTGCCCGGCGGATGCGATCTTTGTGGAAGCGGCGGAAAACACGGATGATGAGCGCTATTCTCCCGGCGAGCGCTATGCGCGCGTGTACGAGATTAACATGCTGCGCTGCATTTATTGCGGCTTTTGCGAAGATGCCTGCCCAACAGAGGCAATTGTGTTGGGTGATAATTACGAATTATCCTTTACGGATCGTAACCAGTCGATCTACGGCAAGGAATTGCTGCTGGAGCCGGTGGCACAGGACGGTAAACCGACTCCACAAAAGACCGAACCCGGGCAATTTACCCGTTCGGTGCCGCTTATGAAAGATCCGGCTGATTAGGGAGGGATGGAATGACCATAGGTGCCATCATCATCTTTGGGGTTCTTGCGCTTGTTGTGGTTGGTTCAGCCATTGGGCTATTACTCAGCCGCAACGCGGTGTATGCAGCCCTGTTCCTGGTGATTAATTTTGTTGCGGTTGGCCTGTTGTACCTGGCCCTGGGCGCGCCGTTCATCGCGCTGGCGCAGGTGACGGTTTATGCCGGGTCAATCATGGTGTTGTTTATGTTTGTAATCATGTTGTTGGGGGCAGAGCACCTGCCGTTGAGCGAACCCTTGCGGGGCCAGCGGGTGTTGGGAGTCTTGTTGGGTGTGGCATTCTTGGCAGAAATTGTGCTGTATGTGCTGCTGCGCGGCGGAAACCTGGACCCCATTCCGGCGGTTTCACTCGATTTTGCCAGCCCGGCAGCCATTGGTACCCTGTTGTTTGAAAAATACCTGCTGCCTTTTGAAATCACCTCATTTATTTTGTTAGCAGCCGTAATTGGGGCGATCATCCTGACCAAGACGGATAAGCCCTCTCGCCGGGATGTGGTTCAAACTCGTCCGGAAGAGCCGAAGGAGGTTTAACCATGCCGATTGTTTATTATCTTGCTCTCTCCGCAATTATGTTTACGCTGGGAATTTTGGGCGTGCTGATGCGCCGCAATCCGCTGGTTGTCTTTATGGCCCTGGAGCTGATGTTCAATGCCGCCAACCTGGTGTTTGTGGCTTTTGCGGCCTATTACAAGGTGCTGGACGGTGAGTTGTTTGTCTTTTTTGTGATGACAACCGCGGCAGCAGAAGTGGCAGTGGGTTTGGCTTTGATGGTGGCAATTTTCCGTGCCAAGCACACAATTGACCTGGATCAGATGAGTTCCTTGAAAGGATAAGCGCCATGTTTTTGAGCGAAATTTCCTCATCTGACCCTTTATTTAGCCTGGTTCCCTGGGTGGTCTTTTTCCCGGTCATTGGCTTGCTGCTCAACCTGCTGGTTGGCAAGCGTGCCGGAGAAAAAGGCGTGGGGATCATTGGCAGTCTGGCCAGCGGCCTGGCCTTTGTTGTTTCGGTGCTGCTGGCGGTTGGACTGACCCGCGCACCGGGCGGCGGCACCTTTACCCTGGCGGAGTGGATTTCTACCGGCACACTGGATGTAAGCTGGACTTTCCGCGTGGACACCCTGGCCGTGGTGATGATGCTGGTGGTTTCTGGTGTGGGTACCTTGATCCACATTTATTCTATCGGCTACATGCACGCCGATGTGCGCCACAATGACGACCCCGGCCGCTTCCGCCGATTCTTTGTGTATTTGAATCTGTTCATCGCAGCGATGATGATCCTGGTCAGCGCGGATAACTTCTTGATGCTGTTTGTTGGCTGGGAAGGCGTTGGTTTATGCTCTTATTTGTTGATCGGCTTCTGGTTTGAAAAAGGCGCGGACGGAATTGCCAACGCACAGGCAGCCAAAAAAGCATTTGTGGTCAACCGCGTGGGTGACTTTGGCCTGCTGATTGCCCTATTCCTGATTTTTGCGAACTTTGGCACCTTTAATTTTGCGGAAGTGTTTGCTCAGGCTCCGGCGGTGGCGGCTGCTGCCCCAGGTGTGATCCTGGCGATTACCTTGTTCATGCTCCTGGGTGTCACCGGAAAATCTGCACAACTCCCGCTGTATGTCTGGCTGCCCGATGCGATGGCAGGCCCAACGCCGGTTTCGGCGCTGATCCATGCGGCCACGATGGTGACAGCCGGTGTGTACCTGGTAGCCCGCTCGCAGGCTTTGTACGTGGAAGTGCCAACAGCTCAGGCTGTGGTGACCTGGGTTGGCGGACTGACGGCTTTGTTTGCCGCCACGATTGCCGTTGGACAGTTTGACATCAAGAAGGTGCTGGCCTATTCTACCATCAGCCAGTTAGGCTTTATGGTGGCTGCGGTAGGCATGGGCGCAACGGTGGCGGGTATCTTCCACCTGGTGACGCACGCTTTCTTTAAAGCGCTGCTCTTTCTGGCGGCTGGCTCGGTGATTTTGGGCATGGAACACGGCCACGAGCACGCTCATGGCGGGCATGGTGGTCATGGCGCTCATTCATTTGATCCGCAGGACATGCGCAATATGGGCGGGATGCGCAAGCGGATGCCGCTGACTTTCTGGGTGTATTTGATTGGCGCGCTGGCCTTATCGGGAATTGCACCGCTGGCGGGGTTCTTCTCAAAGGATGAGATTCTGGCAGCGGCCAGCCAAAAATTCCCGGCGGTGTTTATCTTGTTGGTGATCGCGGCTTTCTTTACAGCCTTTTATATGGGGCGGCAGATTTTGATGGTCTTCTTTGGCCCGGCGCGGACGGAAGCGGCCGAAAAGGCGCAAGAAAGCCCGCTGGTGGTGACCCTGCCCCTGGTGGTGCTGGCGCTGCTTTCCGCATTTGGCGGCTTACTCAATCTGCCCGGCACGCATTGGTTGGAAACCTGGCTGGAGCATACCCTGGGCGGCGGCGAACCGGCAAAGTTTGTATTATCTATTGCGCTCACTTCGCTGGCTGTGGCCTTGTTTGGTTTGCTGGTTTCCTGGTTCTTCTACGGGCGCAAGCCGCAACTGGCAGCGGCCGACCCGGACCCAATGGCTGCACTGCTTGGACCGATCTTTAAAGGCATGCAAAACAAATGGTGGGTCGATGAGCTGTACCAGGCAGTGATCTTACGCCCTTATGCCGCCCTGGCGAAATTCTTTGCTCAGCCAGTGGACCAGGGTGTGATTGACGGTTTTGTGAACGCGCTCGGAAGCGGCACAGCCTGGCTGGCGCAATCCTGGCGTAAGATTCAAAACGGTTATGTGCGCAGCTACGCACTCACCATCCTGGTGGGTGTGGTGGCCATTCTGTTGTACCTGATCATTCGATGAGGTTCCGCTGCAATCCCGGCGGGGTTAACCGGCCGGGAACTGACTTTTCATGCATTGAGGACCGGATATGAATTTTGGGATCAATCCCCTTCTCTTGGTTACCTTTTTCCCGCTGGTGGGGTTTCTGGTCATTCTCTTCCTCTCGGAACAGCAGAAACAAGCCATCCGCTGGACTGCGCTGATCACTGCGTTGATCAATTTTGGTATCTCGCTGTGGCTGCTGGCGCAGTTTGACCCGTCAAACCCGGATATTCAACTGGCTATTCGCCAGACCTGGTTAAAGGTTGGCGCAATTTCCATCGATCTCTATATGGGCGTGGACGGGTTGAGCCTGCTGCTGGTGCTTTTGACCACCTTCTTGATGCCCATCACTTTGCTTTCCACCTGGTCGGCAGTGGAAGAACGTGTCAAAGGATTCATGCTCTTTTTCTTGCTGTTGGAAGTGGGCATGTTGGGTGTGTTCCTTGCGCTTGACCTGGTGCTCTTCTATGTCTTTTGGGAGTTCACGCTGATTCCGATGTACTTCCTGATTGGCATTTGGGGCGGCGGGCGGCGTATTTATGCGGCAGTCAAGTTCTTCCTGTTCACCATGGCAGGCTCGGTGCTGATGCTGCTGGGAATTTTGTACCTGGGTTGGGCTGGAGGCAGTTTTGCCTGGGACGATTTGATATCCCAGCGGCAGTTATTTGCCAATGCGGCCCCCTGGTTGTTCCTGGTGTTTGGACTGGCTTTTGCAATCAAGGTTCCAATGTTCCCGCTGCATACCTGGCTGCCGGATGCGCACGTTGAAGCCCCTACGGCTGGTTCGGTGATCCTGGCGGGTGTGCTGCTCAAGATGGGTGGTTACGGTTTCCTGCGCTTTAATTTGCCGCTTTTCCCACAGGCAGCGGTGCAATTTGCGCCGGTGATGGCTGTCTTGGCTGTGATTGGAATTATCTATGGTGCAGCTGTGGCTTTTGCTCAAAAAGATGTCAAGAAGCTGGTGGCCTATTCCTCGGTCAGTCACCTGGGATTTGTGGTGCTGGGAACTTTTGCCATGACCGCGCAGGGAATTTCCGGCGGTGTCTTGCAGATGGTTAACCACGGTTTGAGCACCGGCGCACTGTTCTTGATCGTTGGGATGCTGTATGAGCGCCGCCATACCCGCGAGCTGAGTGCGTTTGGCGGAATCTGGAAGGTGATGCCGGTCTTTGGCGCGCTGTCTTTGATTGTGACACTATCTTCGGCTGGCCTGCCCGGGTTGAACGGCTTTATTGGTGAGTTCACCATCCTGGTTGGGTCGTTTATCTCACCGGTATTGAACAGTCCCTGGTTTGCCGGAGTGGCAACGGTGGGGGTGATTTTGGCCGCGGTGTATTTGCTGGTTATGTTTGAAAAAGTCTTCCTTGGCCCGCTGAAGCTGGCTGAGAACCGCGCATTAAAAGACCTTTCAGCACGTGAAATTTTGACCCTGCTGCCGTTGATTGTGATGATGTTCTGGATTGGGCTTTTCCCGCAGCCGTTTTATCACTTGATTAATCCGTCTGTGGAACGCCTGGTGAATCTGGTCCAGGCGGCCAGCGTGGCGATCCGTTAGGAGCGTGAAGATGACCTGGAATGATTTGTTAACTATTCTCCCTGTCGCATTCTTGCTGGTCTGGGCGCTGCTGCTCCTTGGAGCGGACCTGTGGATTCCCAAAGATCGCAAAGGCATTACAGCGATGCTGGCTGCTTTAGGGTTGGCAGTGGCAATTGGCCTTTCTCTGTCGCAGTTAGGAATGGCTGCTACGGGATTCCAAGATGCCGTGATTATCGATTCCTTCTCGGTGTACATGAGCATCATTTACCTGGCCAGCGGCTTGCTGACGATTGGTCTGGGAATTGATTTCTTGCGCCGGATGAACCTTGAGAAGGGCGAGTTTTATATCCTGATGCTCTTCTCGATTGCCGGTATGATGCTGCTGACCCAGGCAAATAACCTGATCGTCGTGTTCCTGGCGCTGGAGTTCTTATCCATTCCGCTGTATATTCTGGCCGGGTTTGCCCGTCCGCGCCTAGATTCGGAAGAATCCGCGCTAAAATATTTCCTGCTGGGCACTTTTTCCTCGGCCTTTGTATTGTACGGGGTGGCCTTGATTTTTGGTGCCACGGCCAGTACCAGTCTGAACGGGATTCTGGTTGCGGTACGCGCAGGAACAACGAATGATATTCTTCTGCTGGTAGGCGCTTCACTGCTGCTGGTGGGTTTTGGTTTTAAGGTGGCGGCCGTGCCTTTCCATGAATGGGCGCCGGACGTGTACCAGGGCGCGCCCTCACCGGTCTCCGGCTTTATGTCGGTGGCGGTCAAGGCGGCGGGTTTTGCAGTGCTTGTGCGCATTTTTATTACCGCATTCCCAGAGCTTTCCGCGGCGATTACCCCGATGGTCTGGGGTCTGGCAGCGCTGACGATGGTTGGCGGAAATGTGCTGGCGATTGCGCAGAGCAACATCAAGCGTCTGCTGGCTTATTCCAGCATCGCGCATGCCGGGTATTTGTTGATGGCCTTTGTGCCGTTTGGGAATGCCAACCTGGTATCCGAATCAATCACCTCGATGATCTTCTACCTGGCAGCTTACGCGCTGACAACTTTCGGCGCCTGGGCGGTGGTGGTGTCATTGGAGCAGGCAGAAGGCAAAGGGCTGGAATTGGAAGATTACGCCGGGTTGGGGCAGAAATATCCCTGGCTGGGTGTGGCCATGCTGGTCTTTATGCTTTCGCTGACGGGCGTGCCGATTACCATGGGTTTTTGGGGAAAGTTCTTCCTCTTCCGCACGGCAGTGGATGCGGGCTATACCGGCCTGGCATTGGTGGGCTTGCTGACCTCACTGGTCAGCGCGTACTACTACCTGCGCGTGGTGGTGATCATGTTTATGAAGAGCGGCGAACCGCGTGTACGCCGCGATGGCTGGCTCTCGCTGGTCGCTGTTGGTACGGCGCTGGCTGTGGTGGTGCTCAGCATTGTGCCGCAGCAGTTGTTTGACTGGGCAGCCCAGGCCTTGTTATATTTGCAGTAAGCTCGATTGTATTGAAGTAAAGACCCCGTCAATTGGTGCGGGGTCTTTTGTTTAGGGAGACGTTGGCTGTTTTTGAGACATTTTTTGATCATCTCGATTTATTATGTATAATTATCGATGGTATTCGTCATCCTATCACCAAAGGATTGCATATAAAACAATTTCAGTTTTTATGCAAATGGTTTAAAGAAATGATGGCGGGCTTGTTCAATTAAACATAAAGGAAATGATATGACAGCGATGCATTCAACGCCAAAAATCATGCGTGGGCTGGTTGAACCAGTCTCAATCGTGGTTGCTCCAGGAGATGGCATTGGCCCTGAAATTATGGCAGCGACCCTCTCTGTGTTGGAGGCAGGCGGGGCATCGCTTGACCTGCAATCAATTGAGATTGGAGAGTCGATGTACCGGAAGGGATACAGTTCCGGGATCGCTCCGGATACCTGGAAATACATCCAGGAGCGTAAGGTGATCCTCAAAGGACCGATCACCACACCCCAGGGCGGCGGCGTCAAGAGCCTTAATGTGACCCTGCGCAAAACCCTGGGCCTGTATGCAAACGTCCGCCCCTGTATTGCCTACGACCCCTATATTCCGGTCCGGCACCCTCACCTGGATGTTGTAATCATCCGCGAAAACGAAGAAGATCTCTACGCGGGGATTGAGCACCGGCAGACGGATCAGGTGGTGCAGTGCCTGAAGCTGATTACCCGTCCGGGATCCGAGAAAATTGTGCGCTTTGCCTTTGAGTATGCCCGGCGCCATGACCGGCAGAAGGTCACGTGCTTCGTTAAAGACAATATCATGAAGCTGACAGATGGACTCTTTCGCCAGGTATTTCTGGAGGTTGCAGCCGAGTACCCGGACCTCAAGGCGGAAACGATGATTGTGGATATCGGCATGGCCCGTTTGGCCAATGCACCGGAATTGTTTGACGTGATTGTGCTGCCGAATCTTTACGGCGATATCCTGTCGGATATTGCTGCAGAAATCAGCGGGTCTGTGGGCCTTGCTCCTTCGGCAAATATTGGGGAGAACTATGCGATGTTTGAGGCAATCCACGGGTCTGCGCCCGATATTGCCGGAAAAGAAATCGCGAATCCGAGCGGTTTGCTGCTCAGCGCGGTCACGATGATGGCCTATTTGGGCCAGGGAGACGTTGCCGAGCGCATTCATAACGCCTGGTTAGCAACGATCGAAGATGGTATTCACACAGCGGATCTCTACCGGCCTGGAGTCAGTCAGGCACGTGTTGGAACCACCGATTTCGCAAAAGCCGTGATTGAACGCCTGGGGAAGAAGCCTTCGCATCTGAAAGCGCGTCTGTACAACAATGAGGCTATGCCGCGCATCCGCCTATCCGACCGGCCTAAGGCGAAAAAAGCGCTGGTTGGGGTGGATGTTTTCGTGCATGACAGTGATTCAAGCGCTGATGCGCTTGCACAGCGCATGCAGACAGCACAAATCGATGCCCTGCAGCTGGTGATGATCACCAACCGGGGTGTGAAAGTATGGCCGGATGGATTTCCTGAAACATTTCATACAGACCACTGGCGCTGCCGCTTCCAGTCCGGTAAGGATGATCAAACGATAACGCACGCCCAGATTCTCGAATTGTTAGCGCGCCTTGCCGATATGGGGGTGGACTTTATTAAAACCGAGCATCTCTATACTTTTGACGGCATCCCGGGATTTTCCTTGGGACAGGGGCAGTGAGAACTGCGCAGAAGCGAGATGAGTGATGAAGGGGTCTTGATACGGATCTGGATAAAGAGATGGTCTGAAGGTGAAATGAGATGATCGTAAGGTTCCTATCAGGAAAGGAAGATAGGATGATGAAACAACCCTGGAGAATTGTACCCAAAACACTGTCAGGCAAGTGGTCAATTGGCCTGATCGTTGCGATGTTCATCTTATTTATTGCCGGCACAGCTTTAGCAAACTCGATCTATTCATCAATTCCGGCAGGTGACACGATCCTGGCAGACCTTGCTGCGAGACCGACTTTGGCACTCACGATGCTTGCTGGAATGGCTGCTGGAGTATCAGCCTTCATTACAGGTCTTCTGGCAATCATCAGGCAAAAAGAAAACGCACTGCTTGTTTACGTGTCAACTGCGGTCGGTGCCTTTCTGATCCTGTTTCTGGCTGGCGAAATAATAAATCCTCATTAGGGTTTGGTCAAAACGCGGAATGTGGTATTTCTACGTTTTGTAGAAGCAGCCCAATACAATGAGCAGGCGGCTTTTTGGATTCGCTATAATACAACAATCTCTTCCCGCCCATACCATCGTGATTTAAGCCGGTCATGCTCGATTAATTCAACAAAGAGAAGGTTATATGCAAATCAGAGAATTTACAGAAAATGATTATCCCGGTATTGTGAGTATCCATAACAGTCTCAATATCTCCTGGCCGGAACGCCCTCGAACACCGGATGGTTGGGCGCAAGCAGATCGAAATCGTAATCCGAAGTGCAAATTCCAGCGTTGGGTGGCTGTCCAAGATAACCAAGTTGTTGGATTTGCCAGTTATGGTCAGATCGGTTTTGATCCAAATTCTCAAAGATTTGCTGTCAATGTCGAAGTCAGTCCAAATTACCAACACCAGGGAATTGGCGGGGCGCTTTACGATCATATTGTGCAAGGGTTGCAGCCTCTCAATCCCCGAATTCTACGAGCAGATGCCTTTACCAATCTGCCGCAAGGTTTCCGTTTTTTACAAAAACGTGGATTTTATGAGGCTTTCCGAGAAACGCCGGTACGCATTCAGATTGCCTCTTTTGATCCGAGCCCATATGCGCAGTTAGACGCAAAATTAGCTGATCAGGGGATTGTTATAAAAACGCTACGAGAAATGGAAAGCGACCCTGAGCGCGACCGGAAACTCTATGATCTCTATTGGGAAGTGTCTGAAGATGTTCCACATGAAGATGCAGAAATAGAACGACCTGAATTTGAAGAATGGGTGGAATGGGGTGTGTACGATCCGTTTATTTTGCCAGACGCCTATTTTATTGCGGTATATGAAGATAAATATGTAGGTTTGCGAGAATTGGGCAAAGACCCCGATAATGATGTGCTTTTGGGCGGCTTACTTGGTGTTCGGAATACCTATCGGAAGCAGGGCATTGGACTGGCAATGCAGTTACGCGGGATTGCTTATGCAAAAAAACACGGCTACCCTGAGCTAAAAACCTGTACGGCTGTCCATAACTATCCGATGCAGGCTTTATTCAATAAACTGGGATATGAGCGCGGACCGGAATGGTTACAATGCCAAAAAGACCTGTGAGATAATATAGACGCTGTATAGCTCTAAAAATTTCAACAGAATGTGGTATGCGTGTGAGAAAAGTATGCAGGGAAGCCCAACCCGGCCCCCTGCTTGCTGCACGCTTTATTCATACAGGACGCTGCGCCTGGGTAAACAATTGGACAGCGGGGATGTGTTCCCCGGTTCAGGGTGGATGATATTGCTTAGCGGGCGCTCTCGGTGCGGATGAGCGTTAAAAAAACAAGGGAATTCTTGATGAAAACAAAATTGATCATCGTGGATGGGCCATCATCGGTTGGAAAATCCAGCATTTCGAAAAGTGTCTTTAAGCAGGTCAATCTGAGTCATGCCGCATATTGGCTGCACGAAGAGTGTGAAAATCATCCAATACGCGATGGCGAATTCCGCTTTGGGGCATTGGATACAGCTGAAGGGATGGACCAAAATCGCCTTGGAATGTTGAAGAAATGGACAGCATTTTGCGATTCAATAGAGGCAGCCGGAAAAGTTTGTATTACGGAAGGCTGCCTGCTGCATGCCTATGACCGGTATTTTATCCATAGTGTCTGGAATGAAAATGAAATCGATGCATATTATTCACAGGTGTTCGAGGTTATTCAGAAATTAAATCCCATCATCGTCTTTCTATACCGTCCTGATCTGCGGAAAAGCATGGAAAAAGCATTTGAAGCGCGAGGACAATGGTGGAAAGATTTAATTCTTAGACGAGATGATCTCCATGTATATTTTAAGAATCACGTTTATGTAGACGACAACAGTATGTTTGAAGCGATCGAGTATGAGCAAATGAAGATGATGGAGATATTTGATCGCTTACAGTGTTCTAAGATCAAAATAAACACAAGCGATGAGCAGTGGGAGCATTACGTGCAGGAAATCAGCTCCTTTTCCGGTTTGGAATATCGAAAAATTGACCCCTGTACGTGTGATATGAAGCAATATGTTGGCACGTATCGCTGGCAGAATGGCACAGAAAACGATGATTGGATTATTCAATATGACGAGATCAATAACAGCCTGTATTCCTCCTTGTTTTGGCCGTATATGCCTATGCGGTGTATGACGGAAAATGTTTTTGAATTAATTTCATTCCCGGTGGAAATGCATTTCCAAAAAAATGAGCATCGGTTGCAATTTACTGTCCATGGAAATTACGATTGGGAATATAACCAGCAAGTATTTATCAGGATATAACATAGATTGAAAACAGCGCGGTATGTCCTGAAATTCTGCGTCTGTTTGCCGGCGCTGCCGGACTGTGCCAAATGCAGTGTGGATAGGCTGCAATTCTGCGTGATCGCTGCAGAAGGGGATTTTTTGTCTATTTCCCAACCGAACAACCCATTAAAACGACACGAGCCGTTCGCGCAACGGCTCGTGTCTTCAACCAACTCCCAATCCCACAAACCTCTTTCAACCCTCGGAGAGAAAACACCCTGTTGAAATTATTTTACGACAATATTGGTATAATTACAACATATTCTAATCAAACATTAATAATTGTTGTACAATGTATTACAGTCCCATCCATCTGGCTAAAAGATCGGCTATAATACCCAAACTTCCCTTTCGGGCAGCTGCTGACCCAAATTTGATGGAGAAACTGCATGGATGAAGAAATTCGCCGCCTGATTGAAATCCTGGACCTGAAACCACTGCCGTTAGAAGGCGGCCTGTTCCGCCAATCGTACCGCTCGGCCGGGAGCGTCCCTGCGGGAGCGCTGCCGCAGGGGGTGACCGGTGAGAAACCCTGGGGCACCGCCATATATTACCTGCTGACAGCGGAACCGGAAAATTTTTCTGCGCTGCATACCCTGCCGACTGACGAGATTCTCCATTTTTACAAAGGGGATCCGCTGGAAACGCTGCTGCTTTACCCGGACGGTTCCAGCCGCACGATGGTGCTGGGGCAGGATATTTTGGGCGGCCAGCAGGTGCAGTTGGTGGTTCCGGCGGGTGTCTGGCAAGGCACGCGCGTACTGCCCGGTGGGCGCTACGGGCTGATTGGCTCGACGATGGCACCGGGCTACACCGATGAAGATTTTATCCTCGGCGTACTTGAGCCGCTGCTGGCGGCTTACCCGGCGGAGGCTGAGCGCATCCGGATGCTCACAAATCCTGATTCTGCGGTATAATCGGGACAAATCGCCCCCGTAGCTCAATGGACAGAGTGACAGACTTCGAATCTGGAGGTTCCGAGTTCGACCCTCGGCGGGGGCACCTTGAATTTTTTTTCTAATTACCCCCTTGCATAATGTAAATATCATCTGGTGTTGTAATTCATCGTAAGGTCCAACCTGCGCGGTGATTGTACATTCTCGCCGTCAATTCATTTGATTCTCTCGAAAATGAGCGGAGAGGCGGCATGCAAATTCCTGGTTGTTCAAACGATTCGTTGCAATCGTTAAGGAAGATGGATTACTTCTTTGCCAATATAAGTATTCGTTTTTGGATGATGGGTGTAATTCCGTTCTGTGTTTATTAAAAATCCGTCATAACTTTTAGCCGATCATATATGACACGCAATCCAAAATCTTGGGTAATTCAAAAAACCAGCAGGATTTCATGAACAAGGGAATTCCTTATGTGTGAGGTGTATCATGTATGAGGTGTAATTCTCGGGCTTTCGCAATGGCTTTTGTTCTGCCCTGTACATTTAGTTTGCTGTAAATATTGGATGTGTGGGTTTTTACGGTTCCTACGGTTACCACAAGTTTATTGGCTATTTCTTTATTTGAAAGACCGTCTGTAATAAGCTGGAGCACTTCCAGTTCCCGTTCAGTTAAGGGTTCAATCAGTCCAGGGTATTGTATATCTTTTTTCTGATTTGGAATGCTTCGTTCAGCGGGTGTGTTTTTAAAAGCAGCCATTAGCTTTTCTTTATAAGAAATCCAGCGATGGATATCTGTTGTTGATGAACTGCCGGATCCACATTTTGCGATCAGGGATTTAGCGGCTTCTCCTTCGTCTATAAAGAGGTGAACATATTTTTCAGGCTCGGCCAAAGTCAATGCATGTTGCATTTGTGCCAAAGCCAGATCGTGTTTATCTTGTTGATCGAGTATGCAAGCCTGAACGATCATAGTTTTTAGAATATGTTTCCAGAACCCAAAAGGTTCTAATTTCAACCGGATTTCTTCAAGCAGGCAATGTGCCGAGTCAAATTCTTGTTGGGCTGTCATAACTTGCGCAAATTCTATAAAAGCATCTGCCCATAAGAAAAGGTTTTTGTTTGCCAACTCCCAATCCCTGTGTTCTATTACCTGCTTTACCATCACCAGGTCACCCATTTTGCGATAGAGGTAGATTTGGGCAGCCAAAAGGGCCGTGGAGGTCTTGGAATTCGCCTGTCTATCGGTTTGAGTTATTTCCAGGATGAGTTTGTTTGCTGCAACAAGATCACCTTGGGCAAGCCGCAAACGGGATAAGGTTATGGCGTATTCCACTTGTAAATCAAAGTTGGGGTACAGTTTGAATATTTGAGACGCCGTATATAGATCAGCCTCTGCTGCCTGAAAATCATGCCATTCATAATACAAACGAGCTCTTCCAACATACACTTCTGCTGCCACAGGGTATGGTTTTCCCTTACCATCGCAAGCTAATTGGGCTGCTTCCTGGTATATCTCAAAGGCGTTCTGCAGCTTTCCGCGGATGTGGTAAAGCTCAGCCAGGGAACATAGTGCATTGACCGATATGATTGTGTTTCCATCTAGTTTTCCTAGCCGGGCTGCTTCAATCCAGGCTTCTTGCGCCAGATCGTACTGGTCTGATAAATATCTTCCAGTACCGAGGAACAAGGAGATCAGACTGCGGATGAGCAAATCGTCTAAAGCTACATACTTTAAAGCCAGGTTTGCATAATAGGTGATTTTACCGGTATCCTGGTTGCGGGAAGCCAGGTATTCGCGAGCAGCTGCTATATGCCCGTACTGTTCCAGAATTTCTGGAGTAGAAGATTGGTTGATAGGCAGTAAAACTCTTTCAGCTGCAGACAAATACGTTTCGGCTTCCGAAAAATGACCTGTGAAAATTAGGATCCAACTATTAAAAACGCAGAGCCATGGTTTTGAAAAAGTAATTTCTAGGGGAATCTTCTGCAGCCAGGTGAGCAATTGAGAAATATTGCCCATTTTAATTCGTTGATAGCCGCTTCGAATAATTAGATCGGAGGCTTTTAAATATTCTTTGGCAGCAATCCAGTGTGTAAATGCAGCAGAAGTATCATCCTGATTATCAAACCATTGAGCTGCTCGGGCATGCAAAAAGGTGACCAAATCTGGAAATTGGCGGTTTAAACGGTGGCGCAAAAGATCCGCAAAAAGATGGTGGTATCGAAAGTACCGACGCTCGTGGTCTAATGGCACGATGAATAAATTAGACCGGTCGAGATATTCAAGGACTTCCTGGCTTGTTGTTAAATCTGTTTGAAATGAAGTAAACCCAGTTGAGCCATCCTTGGACAGGTTGCTCAAAACTGCATCGCACAATGATCCACACATGCGTTCCAGTATTGAGGTTTGAATAAGAAAATTTTGAATATCAATAGGCTGTCGATTTAATACCTCGTCAAAAAGATAATCAATAATAAAACGTTCTCGCCCATTAAAATTGTTGATCAAATCGGCTGGATCGTCTTGCCCTTGCATCGCTAAAGCAGCCATCTGAAGCCCTGCAATCCAGCCTTCTGTATTCTCCATCAAGATTGCAATATCTGAATCGCTAAGATTCAGGTGCATAACTTGCCGGAAAAAAGTAGCTGCTTCGCTGCCAGTAAATCTGAGATCGTTCGCGCGCACCTCAATCATCTGCCTCCTACCACGGAGCCGTGAGAGCTGCAGTGGGGGGTCTGCTCGGGTAGCAATAACTATAGACAGATTTTCCGGCAGATGATCCAGCATATGCTTAACTATCTGGTGAATTCTCAGGTCTTGAAGGGTATGATAATCATCGAAAACCAGGAATAAGGGTTGGGCAATTCGTGCAATTTCATTTTCTATCGATGAAATAACACTCGCAATAATGCTGTCTAAATCTGCAGACTGAATTGACTGAATAATATTCAGCTCTGCTGCCCCAAAGCCGGGGTGAATATTTTGCAAAGCCGCGATCACATATTGGAGGAATCGGAGTGGATCATTGTCGGATTCCTCAAAAGTTATCCATGCTACCGGGTGTTTATAACTGCTGAGCCATTCACATAGAAGTGTGCTTTTTCCATAGCCGGCTGGGGCGGCAATAAGGGTCAGGCAGCGCATAAAGCGCAAATCTTTACAATACCATAAGTTCTCATCCAATTTTTGGATTAAATGGGTTCGTGAAATGCTGTTCGGGTGGATAGGCGGTATATGAAATTTTGTAATCAGGATGGGTTCCATATCTCGTCTTATCCAGTCAATGCCGGGTTTCTCATCCCTTAAATCAACCCTTATATAACCTTTGGCAGATGAATGAGTTGGCAGGGTCCATTATAGTGAAATCAAGGGATAAGCACATGGATCAATCATTTGGGGATTTTTATGAAATCTTAGTCAAAGAACCAATCGACTCATCCTGGTCAGATTGGTTTGATAATTTTGAGATTTCACGAACGGGAACAGGAAATACCAGAATAATTGGATGTCTGAAAGATAAAACAGCGCTGTATGGATTACTCGATTGGATGCGTGATCTGAATTTGACTTTATTATATCTCAGAAGATTTGAGTAAAGATATTTACCTGATTTTTAAAAGTATTATCGGTAAAGGGTTGAATAATTCAACCTCATAATTGGAGATTAAGAAAATGACGCCAAATGATTCCTATCAATTTTCTTTTCAGTTTTTCGTGCGAAAGGCAGGCCGTATGATATGGGGAATACTTTCTATGTTGTTTGTAATTTTATTCATTGGCTTTGGCGTGCTTTTGGTCTTGAGCCCCGGAAAACCTGAGCCTTTTGTCGATACGAATGGAAGACTAATGTCGGGAAGCATTTCGGAAAAGGTTTTTGTCAACATCAATGGCGTAAAGCAAGGAATGTTTATCCAGAGCAAAGATGTTTCCCATCCGGTGCTTCTTTTTCTGCACGGTGGCATGCCAGAATATTTTTTAGCAAAGAAATATCCGACTGGACTGGAAGATCATTTCACGGTTGTGTGGTGGGAACAACGCGGCTCTGGTATTTCTTACAGTGCTGATATTCCCAGGGAAACGATGACGATGGATCAGTTGATCTCTGACACACTGGAGGTGACGAATTATCTACGCCAGCGTTTTGATAAGGACAAAATCTACATCATGGGGCATTCGGGAGGAACTTTTATTGCTATCCAGGCAGCTTCCCGCGCTCCATCGCTTTACCATGCTTACCTGGCCGAGGCACAAATATCCTATCAATTGAAATCTGAACAAATGGCTTATGAGTATATGTTGGAGCAGTTTAAAGCCCAAGGAAATACTCAAATGGTGGCTAAACTCGAGGCAGCTCCTGTAACAATGGCTGAAGGTACGCCTGTTGAATATATAAAGCTGCGCGATCCGGCTATGCACAGCCTGGGAATTGGTACCACGCATGATATGGCTTCGGTTATCACAGGAATATTCCTTCCTTCATTAGCAACCCGAGAGTATTCCTTGATGGAAAAGATTAACCTTTGGCGTGCCAAATCTCAGGCAGGAGTGAGTATTGTATGGGATGAAATTTTAATTACAGATTTATCAACCCAGGTAACAGAGTTGACCATTCCAGTTTATTTCTTTCACGGTATCCACGATTACACCTGCTCTTACTCATTGGCAAAATCCTATTTTGAGAAAATAAAAGCACCGTTGAAGGGGTTTTATACCTTTGCTAATTCCGCCCATAGCCCTAAGAATGAAGAACCGGAAAAAATGCAGCAAATTTTGTTGGAAGATGTGCTGAATGGCACCAATAACCTTGCTGATTTCAAATAAATATTTGAGTTTTCACTGTGTTAAAACGTACGATAGCTGCACACGAGATATTGATCATGATCAAATGAGTGGATATTGTGTCCAGGATACCTTTTATAACTTCTAAACTTACAGTTCCACCATTAAGCCGGCGGCATATTGCGCGTCCGAGATTGGTCGATACGATCGATATTTTTCTCTCGCATAGCAGCCGGATGGTAGTTATTACAACTCCGGCTGGCTACGGCAAAACGACCTTGCTGAGCGAGTGGGTTCATAAAAGTCAATATATTCAAAATCAAAAAATCCATGTTTGTTGGATTTCATTTGACAAAGAAGAAGTTAGTATTCAAACTTTTGTTTTCTTATTAATGTCTTCCCTGGTATCAGATTGCGAAAAACTGAAAATTTTATCTATTCAATCTGAGCAGGCTCAAAACCAGCAAGATTGGTTGCAAATACTCTCTGATATCGCTGGTTTGGTCGGCCCCGAACGAATTGTGTTGGTGATGGATGATTATCCATGGACCTCAAGCGAACCATTTCAATTATTTTTACGGTGTTTGCCTGAGTCATTTCAAGTTGTGATCAGTTCTCGCCTTCGCCCCACATCTTCTATTGTGCGTTATCGGTTGGAGTGGCAGGTCGCTGAATTAACCCAGCGAGATTTGCGATTTCAGGATAGCGAAACATTGGCCTTGCTTGAAGCAGAAGCTAATTGTGTGATCGATCGAAAAATAGCGGAACAGTTAGCCTATCGTACAGAAGGTTGGGCTGTGGCGCTCCAGCTGGCTACCTGGCGGATTCATACAGGTATGGATCCACATGATGTGATCCATGAAATTAATGGAAATGACAATTTATTATTGGAATATTTGATTTGTGAGGTGTATCAGAAGCAGACGCCTGAAATCCAGCGCTTTTTGCGGCAGACCTCTATATTAAATCGCTTGAATCCGGAAATATGTGACGCTATTCGTGAGCAAGATGACAGCGCTTTGATATTAAACGAATTATGCCAGGCGAATGTTTTCCTTTCTGCCATGGATAATGAGCATCGTTGGTATCGTTACCACGCACTATTTGTTGATTTTTTAAACCGGAAATTGATTGATGAAGATGGGCTGGAAGCTGAAAAACATCTCCGTTTGTTGGCAAGCAATTGGTATGAACAACAGAAAAATGCAACCCGGGATGCTGCGAACCAGGCTTTGTTAGCGGGGGATTATCGCCGGGTTGTGAATCTGATGGAGAGGGGTACCCATGAGGATGTATGGAATACGACCTATCCTCTGGTGTTAAGTCTGCTTGTTCAAGTGCCAGAGAAAGAGTTTATGAACAGTCCATGGCTATCAATCCTCACAACCTGGGGGCTGACTTTACTTAGATCCACTGTCGGAGAAAAAAACAATAAAGAATGGTTAGAAATTGCGAAAACCAGCCTTATCAATAAACAGAATAATTTAGACAATGAACCTTACTTGTGCCAGCAAATGAACACGGAAATAGAAATCTTAGAAGGGTTGGTGCATTGTCCTCCATTCTCTGATCTGCCGGAAAGGATAAAAGAAAAAACAAAGAATCATGCTCTGGCAGAGATGGTTTATCGAATTCATCAGAGCACAAAATATAAATTGATTGGCGACTATCACGCATCAATGAATGTCTTGCAAGAAGGGTATATCGCCAGCCGATTAAAAGGAAATCAATTTTTTTCTCAATACTTCAAATCCCTTCTGATATATGAATATGTTACTCAGGGCAGGTATGTTGAGGCGAATGCTTTGTTGGAAGAACCAGAAGAATGGCTGGATGGTTCTGCTTCGCTGTTTTGTTATAAAGCACAAGTATTAATCAGCCAGGGGATCATGGCTGTGCAAAAAAACAAGTTAGAAATAGCCTGGCAATTTATTGAGCAGGTAGCCGAGAAATCTCCGATCTTAAGCCAGACCGAGAAGTACACCTTTTCAATATTAAAAACGCATTATTATATGGGTCTTAAAGAATGGCAAAATGCGAGGGTTGAATTAGCTCAGGCGCTATTGTTTGCTCGTGATGTATCGCTTCCATGGAACCAGTTTACTGTTCAATATCTTTATAATCTTGTGGATCTGCGCCAGGGATTAAACAGCCGGGTAAAGCAATGGTTGAATCCGCCTGTTGAGGCTGGAAACTCGCATAATAAAGTGCTTCAAATGTATGGCTTACTTTTGCGCAGCCGCTGCCAGATGGCACTGGCAAGGAAAAATCCGTTAAATTGCCACGACGATACGCAACAAATACTTGAGATGTTAAGCCATGCAATTAATGATCTCGACCCGGAACATTCTCCCCTGCTTTGGACTGAATTTAGAATCCTAAAAGGGTTGTCCTTTCAAATGATTGGGGAAACAGAGGCTGCATTGAAAGAGATGGCTGCTGCGCTCCAGGTTGGGGCAATTAATGGTTATGAGCGATTATTTCTTGATGAGGGCGGCCAGGTAAAGGATCTGCTGCTCCTTTTAGCGCAACGGCGAATAGCGTATGCCTATTGCAATAAATTAATTAAGTCGTTTGCTCAGGAGGGAAGTCATCCAGTCCAAGCAGGGCCTCAGTCTGTAGATCAGCACGTGGTTACCCGCCGAGAGCGTGAGATCCTTTTTTATCTGGCAGAAGGGCAATCAAACAATGAGATTGCTGACCGTCTAATTGTTTCGTTAGCCACTGTAAAAAAACACCTGGCAAATATGTATCGCAAAATCGGGGCAGCTTCGCGAAGGCAGGCTGTCAGGATTGCACGAGAGAAAGGGTGGATTTAAAAAATACTCCTTAAAGGATAATTTCCGAAAAGAAGCTGGACACCTATAATATTTTTCATAAAGTTAATAACCTTGTCTTGTCCCATAGAATGGGTATTTCCACCTGTAATCCCTTTGCTTAATCAAAATAATATGGATTGATCCGATTTGGCAAATATATCCTTGTCTGGGTACTCTCAAAAAGGAGCCGCCTGATGAAACTCAAATTGGATATTAAGAGTATTATCCTTGTTTCTTTGATCTACACTTCCTTGGATGTCATGTGGATGATCTACAACTCGTATGTTCCAATTTATCTGCAGGCAGGTAATGCATCTTTTGCTGCCGGAATAGGAATACTAGGTTTTGGATTTACTCCGGTGGTAACAGGCTTTCTCATGACTTTGGATAATATTGCTGCACTCATCATTGGGCCATTTGTGGGAATGTTGAGCGACAGCTTGAAATCCAAGATGGGGCGCAGAAAGCCATTTATTGTTTTTTCGATGCCGTTTATGGTCATGGCTTTGATCTTTATTCCATTGATTCCCGAATGGATACCTGCGAATCTTAATGGGCAATCAGCCCAATTGACGGGTTTATTAATTTTATTTATGGGGGCT
>JAJUJY010000194.1 GCA_029265085.1 Chloroflexota bacterium | reverse complement strand
GGGGTGAGTGAATGTGTGAAGATTTACTATTCGATGAAAGGGGAAAAGGATGCAAGAGATTGAATTTGATAATCGAGTTAAACTTGCGCGCGTGGAATGTGGGCTGACTCAGGAAGAACTGGCTGATAAGGTGGGAGTTACCCGTCAAACCATCGGTTTGATCGAAGCTGGAAAATATAACCCAACTTTAAAACTCTGCCTGATGATTGCTCAAATCACTCATAAACGGCTGGATGATCTTTTTTGGATTCGAGGAGAAAAATAAACAATGAAACAGGGATTTTTCCTTTTGGATGAACGCACTGACCTTTTGAATGGGCGTATATCGTTTTACCTTTTGATGCTAACCCAAATTGCCTTGGTGCTAATGATTGCCTATAAACGATATATTCTTAAACAAGATCCTTCATATTACGGAAGTTTCACTTTTATCGTAGTGGCATCTATGCTGATTTATTGGGCAGCCCGGCTGTATCTAAGCGGCATCCTGCCGGTGATTTCGTGGAAATGGCTGCTGCTGATTTATATTGGCCTGGTGGCGCTTATTTCCATTCCCTCGGCATTGATTCACGGTCTGCCGACAAAAGAAAATTGGACCAACACAATTTTACCCGCTGCGTTAGGGCCAGCAGTTATTATCGTTGCGTACTGGTTGATTGCCTACTTTGGGAAATTACGGGTGGAGAATCTACTGAAGTAGCCGGGCAAAATTGTTCGCCACCGTTTGCACGCTGGCTGGTAAAGGAACAAAAAGCAGGTTGACAAAGTGGTTTGTCAGCCTGCTTTTATCATTTAGAACCAGTGAATTATGATTGCGGATTGCATTGATAAAGCGTATTCATCATTTCTCCAGGCTGCCGTGTATTGGCATTGATCCCGAGCTGTTGATCACCGGTATTGAGGTTTGTCACTGCCTGACAGGCTGAATTAATCCAGCTGCTGATTTCCTGTCCGCCGCCGCGCACCCCGCCTTGATAGAGAATATAGCGCAGTTCGTTGTTGTTCACCATCTCTTGCAAATCGGTGGTGCTGACTACTGGATCACTACCAGTGAAACCGCCTATATACAGAACCGGGCGGCCAGTTTCCAGAACCAGGTTCGAACCGCTCATGGCGTTAGGTACAGCCACAAGATATTTTGTGTCTTGTGTGTTGGCTTCCAGGTAGTTAAGCAGGGTCTGATCACTTTGGCCTGGCTCCCTGTTGCCTGGTGTAAACCTTTTGGCCATCCCCTGCCCGCTGTAGGCGGCTGGCAGGCTGACATTGGGGGCTTCATCGACAACTGTCATCAAAGTCCAGGCGAATGGAATGATGAATAATGCGGCTAGCGCGAACATTCGAAATATCTGGTTGATCTTTTCGGAAATATTTGTCTTAAGGACGGAGGCCAGCAAAATCAATCCGCTTGCAGCATAGAACCCTGCAGGAAGAAAGATCCACCAGGTGAGTATTGTGTAATTTAAAGCCAGGAAGATTTGGAATACCAGCGTGAGTAATCCACCCAATAAGAGCAATACCGTAGCGACCAGCGGAGCATGATCATACAGCTTCCGGTATGCTTGCCAGCCAAGTCCAATACATGCTCCCAGTGCGGGTGCCAGCATAATCATATAGTACGCATGGAAGAATTCCGCCATACTGAAAAAGATCAGGCAGGTCAATAACCAACCGCCCCACAAAACGATCGCAAGATGATTATTCGAAATCAATGGCAGACGCGGTTTTTGTTGTACGATTGCCAAAAGCAAACCAAATAAGGCCAGCGGCAGCAGCCAGCTCATTTCTTTGGCCAGCGGCGGTTGGAAGAAACGGAACATGCCGCTTTGGCCAATTTCGTTGGAGAAAGCTCCCTGGCCGCCCGGATTACTATTTCCGTCACCAGGAAAAGCCTGATTATCAGGCGGTATCATTCCGTTTGGCCTGCTGGCAAGATCTCCTGCGGGTGGTTGGAAATTATTCTGCTGGGGCATGGCTGGCATCTGGCCGCCTGGTGCAGCCCCGCGCTGTTCACCAAAGAGACGATTTAAGCCATTATGCCCAATAATCAACTCCATTACTGTATTATCGGTGCTGGAGCCAATATATGGCCTTTGGTCTGCAGGGATGCTGTCCACAATGACTACCCAGGCAAGCGAAACAACTAGCAATACGATTGTTGCAGCAGCCAAATGAAGAATTTTCTTACCCCAACCGGTTTTTGCACCAAAGAAATACAACGCATAAAAGGCGGGGAGCGGTAGAAAGGCTTGCAGCATTTTGATGTTGAAGCCAAGCCCAACCAGGATTGCCCCCAGGAGTAGGAAGCGCAGACGGCTGGTTTCCGCTGCTTTGATGAAAGCCCAGGCAGCTAACAACAGGGTAAAGACTAACATACCGTCCATGGTGTTATTGCGGTCAACCGCTACAACCACAGGCGTTACTGCCCAAACCAATCCGGCGATTAAACCGGCTGCCTCGCCCAGGTATTTTTTTATAAGGTGATACAGCAGTGGAACACTGAAAATCCCTGCCAGGATATTGGGCATAGATACAACCACACCGCTAACCCCGAAAACATAGGCAAAGGCAGCCTCAATCCATAATCCTAAGGGCGGCTTGTCCACAGTCACGGAGCCGCCCGGTTCAGCAGAGACAAAGAAAAAATTTTGCCAGGATTGCAGCATGCTTTTTACGGCTGCGGTGTAGTAGGTGTTTGCATCACCAATCGCCTGGAGGTTGACCAGGTGCAGTATCGCGGATAGCAAGGTGATGGCAACCAGAAAGAGGATTGCCGGAGTTAATCCACCGAAAAACTTGCGGTTTAACCACCCCGAAGAAAAATTTTGATTGGGTTGATCAGAAATTGTAGTTTCTACCATGACAAAGTTCCTGTAAAATCATATTTGCACCTGTATTGTAGAAGGGAAATATTCAGATTTGGTTTAGAAATGGTAAAGGAATGATTATTTTATTTTCTTAACCAAATCTGAATAAATATTAAGTATGATGGCTGTACGATGAAAACAATTTTGGTGGTTGATGATAAGGCCAATGTGCGCCGATTGCTCCAGGAATACCTGGAAGAACAAGGGTTTAAGGCTGTTGTCGCTGCAAATGGTCGAGAGGCCATTTATACTGCGCGGCAAGAGCAGCCTGATTTGATTTTGCTGGATTTGATGATGCCCGAAATGGACGGCTTTGAGTTCTTGCGCAAATACCGCCAGGAAAAGAATACGCCAGTGATTATTATTACCGCTCGTGAAGAGGAGACCGATGCAGTTCTGGGATTGGAATTAGGGGCGGATGATTATGTGATTAAGCCGTTTCGAATGCGCGAATTGGTTTCTCGTATCAAAGCGGTATTACGCCGCGTGGAAGGTGCTCCGCACGCCGGGCGAATGATCCGTGTGGATCAGATTTGTTTGGATGAAGCAGCCCGGATTGTGCTGGTTGCGAACCAACCGGTGCATTTGACTCCGATCGAGTTTGACTTGCTGGCAATTTTAATGAATTCGCGCGGCCGGGTCTTTACTCGCGAACAATTGGTAGAAAACTTGCTGCAAAGCGGGTTTGTTGGCCTGGACCGTACCTTAAATGTTCATATCCGAAATTTACGGGTTAAGGTTGAGCCAGATCCTGACCAACCGAAATATATTGAGACGGTTTTTGGCGTGGGTTATCGTTTCCGTGCGGATCTATGAAAACATCACTTGCCCGGACCTTGATCATTGCCTTTTTACTGGTCGCATTGAGTGCGGTTGGAATTCTGTTTATTTCTATTCGCTTAAGCAGCCCGGTACGGCTTAACCAACTGATCCAAGATCAAAACCGGAGTGCTTTTAAAGCGGTGTTGCTGGATTATTACGAACAAAATCAAAGCTGGGTTGGGTTAGAGGATTATTTACGATCGCAAGATCTGTTTTCCTTAGGAGAACCCCAATCGCCGCCAATGGCGCTGCCTGAAGCAAAAAATCCATTCCCGGAACGATACCGCCGCCAATATTTTGGGCTAGCAGATTCATCCGGTGTTTCGGTTTTGCGAACCCCTCAATACCTTGTTGGTGCCAAAATACCTCAGGATGTGTTGAAGAAGAGTGATCCGGTAGAGCGGAATGGTGAGGTGATTGGTTACATTTTGCCTATCCAGCAGCCAATTGAATTAACCCTGGAAGAAAAAGGCTATTTGCAGCAAACTACCCTGGCATTGAGCCTGTCTGCGGTGGTGGCAATTCTTGTCGCATTGGCTCTGGCAATTATTCTGTCCCGCCAATTAACCCGCCCGCTGCGTGATCTGACCGGGGCAGTAGAGCGCATGCGCAGCGGAGAGTTGGAGCAAGAGGTACAGGTAACCTCTCAAGACGAGATTGGTAAATTAGCCGAAGCGGTTAATCAAATGAGCCGGGAGGTTTCCCAGGCTAACCGGCTGCGCCGCCAAATGACTGCGGATATTGCGCACGATTTGCGCACACCCCTGACGGTTATTGCCGGCTATCTGGAAGCCATGCAGGATGGGGTTCTTCAACCAACACCGGAACGAATCTCGGTAATTTATGCAGATGTGCAGCATTTGCAGCGCCTGGTTAACGATTTGCGCACCCTCTCTCAGGCAGATGCGGGGGAACTTCCTTTATACAAGCAAGCGGTTACTCCCGGAGTTTTGTTAGGGCAGTGCGCTGCAACGTATTATCATCAATCCCAACAACTGCAAATAAACCTCCAGGTGATTGCAGCCCCAGATGTGCCCAAGATCTTGGTGGATGAGGGGCGCATGTTCCAGGTGTTGAGCAACCTGATTGCAAATGCTCTGCGGTATACCCCGGCAGGTGGCGAGATTGTATTGTCAGCGGAAGTACAGGCAGGCGAGGTGGTTTTATCTGTGCAGGATAATGGTTCAGGGATTGCACCGGAAGATTTGCCGTTTATTTTTAACCGCTTTTACCGGGCAGATCGGATGCGTCACGAGGAGGATAATTCCGGTCTGGGGTTGGCAATTGTCAAGTCTCTGGTGGAAGCCCAGGGAGGGCGGGTTCAGGCAGAATCCGAACCAGGCCAGGGAACTCGCATACTTATTCTGTTTCCGGCATTCAAAACAAGCTGAAATATTTCGGTAATCATCCGCATCCCTTCGTTTACTCCTGCAGCATGCTGAAAAAATACTGCTTGACTTTTTGCTGCAAATATGCAATATTATTTACAAATAACTTTGAAAAACAAAGTACTTTTTCGGAAGGAGATTGGTATGAATTCCGATGCTCATCTTAAAACTGCGGAGCGAAAAATATTTCAAACCGTTTTTCAGGACGGCTTGATTGAAATTGGCCTGGCCTGTTTCTTTTCCTTGTTTGCACTTGCGCCATTCTTAAGCGTTTCGTTGGGTGATTTCTGGAGCTCGGCAATTTTTCTGCCATTTTGGGGGCTGGTTTACCTGGCTGTGCGCTTGATCCGCAGGAATTGGATCCAGCCAAGAATTGGCCGGGTAAAATTTGGCTCATGGCGTAAAGCGCGTTTACGCACGATGAATATTCTCCTGGTCGCGGTGAATGTGATCGCCCTGGCTATCGGTGTGTACTTTGCGTTTTCAACGGGAGGTTCTGGATGGATGCCTGCGGTCATTTTTGGGGGAATTTTGTTGGTTGCTTTTTCCACTGCGGCAATATTCTTGAATTACCCATTCTTCTATCTGTATGGATTGCTGTTTGGGGCATCCCCCCTGGTGGGTGAATGGTTGTACCGGAACGCTGGCGCATCTCACCACGGTTACCCGGTTACTTATGGGGCAGTGTGCAGCCTGCTGCTGCTCATTGGACTGGTGAAACTTATCCGAATTTTGGTACAATCCCCGCTGAAATCCACAGAGAAAGGGTAAACCATGGATGAGCAGCGTGATCCTCTGATTGAACAGGTTAATCTTTTGGGTGAATTAGACCAGGTGATCCATGCGCCTGCGCGGTTGATGGTTTTAACCTATCTTTCGGTAGTGGATAGCGCGGATTATGTCTTTTTGACCCGCATGACCGGCCTGACCTGGGGAAATCTGGCTACACATCTGAGCAAGTTGGAAGAAGCTGGTTATATCTCCCTGGTTAAAGAATTCCAGGGAAAGAAACCACATACCATGGTGCAAATTACAGCATCCGGGAAAACTGCTTTCCGGAATTATAAGAAAGCGATGAAACAGGTTCTGGACGAACTGCCGGAATAAAATAACGCCCATTTTTATATCAAAAGGATTGAGAATGCAAAGGCATCTCAATCCTTTTTCACTGTATTTTTAATTTTTTTGTTCAGGCGATACCCGATCACGAATTTCTTTGAGGATCTCTATTTGGACTTCCTGAATCTCTGCCAGCCGTTCCCATTGCTGGGAGAGTAAGTGATCTACCTTTTGATGTAGTTGGCGAATTTCCAATTCGGCTTTGAGGTTAACCTGGTAATCGTGCAAGGAGCGTTGGCGGTCACGGGCTTCCTGGCGGTTTTGGCTCATCATGATCACTGGGGCTTGAATGGCAGCCAATGTAGATAAAACAAGGTTTAGTAAAATAAATGGGTATGGATCAAAAGCCTGTTTGGCCAGGATTATCGTGTTGGTAACCATCCATACCAGGATGATAAAACCAAATAGAAAAATGAATCTCCACGAACCACCAAAATCAGCGATCTTATCAGCAACTTTTTGTCCAAAAGTTAATTGGGTCTCAAATTCTTCTTCCGGATTTTTGGCAAGGATGGTGTTTTCACGCAGGCTGGATAGAATTTCAGCCTCAAGTTGGGTTAATTCACCTTTTTCTTCGATAATTAATTTTTCCACATATTTATAGCGGTAGATTTCTAAATCATCCTGGCAGATCCAACCGGCTTTATCCCAATGACCGGCATCCTGTTGAATAAATACAACCAATACGGGGCGGATTGAATCGGCTTTAACCATTGGGGTGGGTGTAGTTTTTCCACAAATTTGACAGATTTTCTCTTCCGGCTTTGCAATTTGATCTGACATTATCGTTCCTCTTTCATTGGCCATTCTCTTTGCCATGATTCACTCAACTCATAATCAGTAAAACCCGCCGAAGCATAGAGTGCGTGCGCTTGCTCGGAGTAGGAACCGACAAAAGCAAACTGTGCGCCCATCTGTTTGAGTTTCGCCAATCCTGAAAACATTAATGCTTTTCCTAATCCGCGCCGTTGGTAGGCAGGGGCAACTCCGACCGGCTCAAAGACTCCGGTGCGGTTGACATCGTCAAACCAGAGGGTGCAAAAACCAGC
>JAJUJY010000071.1 GCA_029265085.1 Chloroflexota bacterium | reverse complement strand
TGACTCGTGTCCGCGCACAGGTATTGGATTTTATGGAGCGGCTGGCAGAATTGCAGCCCCCCGAGGTCGTAGAAGAACCAGCCCACCCTGCCGAAGAGGATACCTTCGAATGGCTGGAAGAGGGACCGGAAGAACTGCCCGCGATTGACCTGGGCTTATTAGAACTGCTGGCCAGCGCCCCTTCACCAGACCCTTCCCCAACGGCAGCCGTAAATGGTTGGATTCCTGAAACAGAAGCCCAATCATCCGATGGATTTCTCTTTCCGTGGGAAGTAAAAACAGCGGCCGAAAACCAACCCCAGCCGGTCACTGCGGATCAGGCAGCCACCCAACCGCTGTCATACCGCAAAAATCCGTCTGGCAATAATGGTGACACACAACCTATTGGAGGCCGTCCTGGCAGTCCTCCGCCGCCCGGCTTCGCTGCCCAGACGGCGATACTGCGCCCTGCTTATACCTGCCTGCTCATTCCTCGCCGCCCAGACCAACGCCTGGAAGGGAAAATTGCTGCCGAATTGGACCCGTGGATCCGGCAATTTTGCCAGTCCTTTGGCTGGCAATTAACAGACCTGGCGATCCAACCCGAGTATTTACAATGGACCGTGGAGGTAGCGCCAGCCGTTTCGCCGGGGTATCTGGCGCGCATCTTACGCCAGCAATCCTCGCTGCGCATCTTTGCCCGCTTCCCGGAATTAGGCGGGCACAGCCCGGCAGAAGAGTTTTGGGCTCCCGGCTATCTAATTGTCAGCGGGAAGCAGCCTCCGGCTCAGCACCTGCTCCACGACTTTATTCAACGGACGCGCCAGCGTCAAGGCTTCGCACTACCATAAATCACTTGAAACGACAGAACGGAACAACCTCATGCCGCCTACTTTATATCTAATTGACGGGCATGCCCTGGCCTACCGCACCTATTTTGCCCTGGCAACAGCCGGGCAGCGTTTAACAACCCGAGACGGCGCGCCTACCGCCGGAATTTATGGCTTTGCCAGTGTTTTGTTGAAGTTGCTTGAACAGGATAAACCGGAATACCTGGCCGTTGCCTTTGATACCGGTAAAACCTTTCGAAACGAAATGTTCCCCGGTTATAAAGCCACCCGTGCTAAAATGCCGGATGACTTGCGCCCGCAAATTGAAACCATCCGGGAAATGGTGGATGCTTTTGGCTTTCCGCGGTTAGAAAAAGAAGGCGCAGAGGCTGATGATGTTTTAGGCAGCATCGCTCATCTGGCTGTGGAAAAGGGCCTGGGGGTAAAAATTATCACCGGAGACCGCGATTTGCTGCAGCTGGTGGAGGATCGAGTCATTGTTAACCTGGCTGGCAGCAAGCTGTCAGAAGCCAAAGACTACACCGCCAAAGATGTGATCGAATCCCTCGGTGTGCGCCCCGACCAGGTGATCGAATATAAAGCATTGGTGGGTGACAAATCCGATAATATTCCCGGTGTGGCCGGCATCGGCGAAAAAACAGCCGTTGCGCTGTTAGAAAAATACCCCACGCTGGATGAGGTGTACGCGCACCTGGAGGAAATCCAGCCCCGCGTGCGCAACTTACTCGAAAAAGACAAGGCCAACGCCTATTTGTCCCGTGACCTTGCCACCATCCGCACCAATATTCCCCTGGTGCTTGACCTGGAAAAAGCCCGCACCAGCCACATCAATTACGCAGCCGTGGAAGAATTATTCCAGCGGTTGGAATTTCGCACACTGGTCTCTCGCATAAAGAATTTTACCGGCCAGGCTGCCCCCGCACCGCTCCCTACCCAGCAGCTATCGCTGTTCGGCGAGCCCGTTGTCCAGATCGGTGAAGCACCAGCCTATGATTTGGATGTGGTAACCATCAGCACCCTGCAAGCACTGGCAGAACTGGTCTCCGAACTGGAACAGGCCGCCATGATCGCCTTTGATACCGAAACCACCTCAACCGACCCCTTAAAAGCAGACCTGGTAGGTATTTCTCTGGCCGTTCGCCCGGGACAGGGCTATTACATTCCGGTTGGGCACAAAACCGGCGAGCCGCAGCTGCCGCTCGAACAGGTGATCGAAGCACTGCGCCCGCCATTAACCAATCCGAACATACCCAAAGCCGGGCACAACCTCAAATATGATGCGTTATCCCTGGCACAGGTTGGCTTGTTCCCCGCACCACTGTCCTTTGACACCATGATCGCCGAATTTTTAATCCACCCGGAAGGGTACAACCTGGGCTTGAAAAATATGGCCGAAGGCTACCTCGGTATTACCATGACGCACATTGAAGAATTAATCGGCAAAGGCAAAAACCAAACCACGATGGACACCGTTCCAGTGGTCAAGGCCGCGCCTTATGCCGCCGCCGATGCCGAGGTGACCCTGCGCCTGGTGCCGTTACTGCGCGAGCGCATGCGCGAGAATAACGTAGAGCGCCTGTTTGAAGACATTGAAATGCCTCTGGTACCCGTGTTGGCAAACATGGAACAGGCTGGCATCCTCTTGGATATCCCGTACCTGAACAAAATGTCTGGTGAACTCAACCAGCGCTTATTAGAAATCGAAAAAGAAATCTACAAGGCGGTTGGCTATCCCTTCAACCTGAATTCCACGCAGCAGCTGTCCAAAGCCTTGTTTGAAACGCTCGGTCTGGAGCCTCCTGACCGGCGGAAAAAGACCAGCAGCGGACACTTTTCCACCTCAGCCGATATTTTGGAAGAAATCCGCAAGCAGCATCCAGCCGTGGAGTTAATCCTGGAATACCGTGAACTGGCCAAACTCAAATCCACATATGTGGATGCGCTGCCGCAGCAGGTGAACCCGCGCACAGGCCGGGTCCATACCTCCTTTAATCAAACCGGGTCAGTCACCGGCCGGCTGGCTTCTTCAGACCCAAATTTACAAAACATTCCCACCCGCACCGAAACCGGGCGGCTGGTTCGAAATGCCTTTGTGGCAAGCCCGGGAATGGGCTTACTGGCGGTGGATTATTCGCAAATCGAACTGCGCATTGTTGCGCACATGTCCGGTGACGAATCCATGCTCAATGCTTTCCGGGCCGGTCAAGATATTCACGCCGCCACCGCCGCTGCCGTTTACGGCCTTGGATTGGATCAAGTCAACAAAGACCAGCGCCGTCATGCCAAAGCGATCAACTTTGGTTTGATTTACGGCATGAGCGCCTTTGGCTTAAGCCGCACCACCGATCTGACCCTGGGCGAATCGGAAAACTTTGTTAAGGCTTATTTCGCCCAATTCCCCGGCGTTAAACTCTACCTGGATAATGTGCGCCATCTGGCCGGGCGACAGGGTTATGTAGAAACCTTGCTCGGACGCAAGCGCTACTTTCCTAATTTAAAAAGCGGGGCAAACCCGGCACTGCGTGCTCGAGAAGAACGCGAGGCCATCAATGCCCCGGTACAGGGCACAGCCGCGGACATCCTCAAAATTGCGATGGTGCAATTACCGGCGGCACTGGAAAAAGCCGGGTTGAAATCGCGCATCCTGCTCCAGGTTCACGATGAGTTGGTCCTGGAAGTGCCGGATGAAGAACGCGATGCCGCCGCCCGTACCGTCCAGCAAGTGATGGAACATGCGTATCCGCTGTCCATTCCGTTGTTAACCGAGGCACGCTGGGGAGATAATTGGGGAAATCTCAGCCCCTTGTCCAGAACTGAGGTATGATTAACCCATACAGGTAAAGTCGGAGAGTTGCATGAGCGGGAACCAACAGGCATTTCAAAAAGCAATGAACGATGGGCATTCCGCTGCCTGGGACCAGGATTGGAAAACGGCAGCCGGATATTATCAACAAGCCCTGAGCGAATTTCCCGACCATCCAGGCGCATTAACCAGCCTGGGACTGGCACTGTTTGAGCTGCAAGATTTTGAACAAGCCGTCAAAATCTACCGCCGCTTAACCGGCCTGACTCCTGAAGACCCGGTTCCATTTGAAAAACTGGCTCGGATTTTTGAACGAACCGGCCAGCTCCCTGACGCCGTGAAATGCAGCATCCAGGCGGCTGAACTGCACCTTAAAGCCCGTGACGTAGAAAAATCCATTGAAAACTGGGTGCGGGTCACCAGTCTGCAGCCTGAAAACATGACTGCCCATTCGCGCCTGGCGATGATCTACGAACGAATTGGCAAAAAAGCTGAATCGGTAACCGAATACCTGTCAACCGCGTCCCTGCTACAAGAAAATGGCGAGAACAGCAAAGCCACCCAGGCGGTTCAATACGCGCTCACGTTAATGCCAGGCAGCGCAGAAGCCACCCAGGCCCTACAGCTCTTAAAGAAAGGCCAGAATCTGCCCCGGCCTGCCCGCCCGCGCGGCGGCACCGGCCCCATGCGCATGGCCGATGTAAAGAAACTGGAACCCAAAAGCAGCCTGGGCGAACCCTCGCTGGATCCAATTGCAGAAGCACGCCAAAAAGCAATGGTGCAATTAGCCGCCCTGTTATTTGACCAGGCAGAAGATACCACCCTCAGCTCACAAAGCTCGCGGCGCGGAATTAATTCACTGGTACGCGGTACGGGCGGACTCGTTTTGGATCAATCCGACCGCACCCGCATTTTGCTTCATTTAGGGCAGGCGATTGAGTCACAAACACACGGAGACGAACAGCAAGCCGCGGAAGAACTGGAACGGGTGCAGCAAATTGGTCTTTCACACCCTGGCCTGTATTACAACCTGGGATTGCTGCTTTCCAAGATCGACAACAAAAAAGCCCTGCGCAGTTTGCAAAAATCCGTCCGCAACCCGGAATTTGCATTAGCCTCTTACCTGCTCATGGGGCAAATCCATTTTCAAGAAGGTAAATTCACGGAAGCAGCGCAATCCTATTTGCAGGCCTTGCGAAATGCGGATGTAGAAACCGCTCCGCTGGAACATGCAGACGAACTTAGCCAGCTTTATGAGCCTATTCTTGAATCGCAATCCAAAGAAACCGATCCGGTCAAACTTAAAACACTTTGTGAGACGATAAAAAACCAGCTTTTACGCCCCGATTGGCGCGAACTACTCCAAAAAGCACGCCAACAATTACCTGTTCAGTCGGCAGACGCTCCGCCAATGCCGCTCTCTGAAATGCTGCTGGAATCGCGCAGCGGGCAGGTGATTGAAGCCATGGCACAAATCCGGATTCTGGCCAGTCAAAAGAAAACCCGCTCGGCCATGGAAGAGGCGTTCCGCGCCCTGAATATCGCCCCGACCTATATGCCGCTGCACGTTCAAATTGGCGACCTGCTCTTCCAGGAGGGTCTGGTGCAAGAAGCCATGACCAAATACCTGTTGATTACCGACCTGTACACCCTGCGCGGTGAAGCCAACCAGGCTGTGCAGCTGCTCAACCGAATTGCACAAATTTCGCCAATGGATGTGACCGTCCGGCAGCGGTTGATTGACATGCTGATTTCCCAGGGACGCACGGATGAAGCCGTCCAGCAGTATATCGATCTCGCAGATGTGTATTACCGCCTGGCCGAATTAGACCTGACCCGCCAGACCTATCTGACGGCTTTGCGGCTAGCCCAACAATCTGCAAATAATCGCCAGTGGGCGCATAAAATTTTGAGCAGCATTGCCGATATCGACATGCAGCGGCTCGATTGGCGGCAGGCGCTGCGCATGTTTGAGCAGCTGCGCACCCTCCAACCGGAAGATAAGCCTACCCGCAAGCAAATCATTGAGATCCACCAACGGCTCGGCCAGGAAAAATCTGCGTTGGATGAATTAGATCAGTATATCGGCTACTTAGAAACCCAACACCACCGCGATGCAGCGATTGATTTTCTTAAAGAATTGCTCATTGAACAGCCGGGGAAGATTGATTTCTTACGGCGATTATTTGATCTATACAGGCGCAGCGGGCAGCTAGAACTGGCTGTGGCACAATTGGATGCCATTGCGGATGCGTATGCTTCCGCAGCCAATGCCAAAATGGCAATGGCCACCGTAGAAGAAATTATTGCGCTCAACCCGCCCAATAAAGCAGAATACCTTAAAGTATTGGAAGAACTCAAAAACATGTTGAATTAAACATAAAATCCCTGCCAAAAACGGCAGGGATTTTTTACAAATCCTTATTTCGCAGACAGCGGTCGTTTTCCTAACGAAGCGGCATAAATCACAAACAGCGCTTCGCCATCCAGGTGGAGCGCAGCATTGGCCGCATCGTCATCATATGCTGCAATTGCACATACCCCGCAGCCGATTCCTTCCGCAGCCAGGTAAAGGTTCTGACAGACATGCCCGGCATCCAGCAGCATATAGCGGTATCCCCGGTCGCCATAGCGCCAGGTCATTCGCTCTGCAACAGCCACCCAGAAAAACGTCACTGCGCTGGTAGCAACCTGTTTCTGGTCGAAACAGGCCTTGGTCAGCCTGGCATTGACATCTTCTGATAGATCAACCGGCAAAAGCGCATGCTCCAGTGCCACATAACGGTACAGGCCAGGCTGCAGCCCTTCCACGCGGTTCACCAGCAGGAAGGTTTCAAAAGCATGTCGTGCCCCCGCTGAAGGCACGGTCCGCAGGGTTACCGGCCGCGGCGTAACTTCTTTGACGCCCTGGGTTGTCCACAACAGCAAAGAGATTTCCGTCAGGGTTAAGGTCTGCTCACTGTAACGGCGCAGGGTCACGCGCTGGTCAATTACCGCCCAAAGATCCGCCGCGGGTGGTTGTAGATTGTGATGATCCGGCAAGTGGATCAACGGATGCTCTAAGGGGTAATCCAATTCCAGCGGCGGCTGCGGCACCCCCTGGCTCTGATCAGACGGCCCCGCGAACTGGGGCTTAGACAACTGCATAAATTTCGGTCCAATTTTTTCTGACATTCCGCACCTCCTGAAGGAAATTCTATCGTTTACAAATCATTCGCGGCGGCGTAAAGCTGGCACAAAACGGCTGGCAAGCTGGCGGATCTGACCAATCTCTTTCACGCGCAGCAAAACCAGCATCACTCCATAGGCTGCCACCCCCAGCACCAACCCAACCAACAACACGATCATTGGGGCTGTGGTCAGCGATACAACCAGCCAGCCCCATAAAACCACACACATCACCATTGCGGCCAGCCCGGATTGGCCAACCACCTGCAATAAGTCACGGCCGTGCAAGCCGCCCAGGCGGCGGCGCATGGCTATTAATAAGCCTGTCATTTCAAGAAAAGTCGCCAGCGAATTAGCCAGGGCCAGCCCGCCATGCGGCGCCCAACCCAACGCAGAAAACCAACGCGTAAACAACAGGCTAAACACAATATTCAAGGTCATCGCCGCAGCCGTCAGCAGAACCGGTGTACGGGTATCATGCAGAGCATAAAATGCCCGGCTGGCAATCTCCACCACAGAATGGCCTACCAACCCGGCAGCATAGAAAAGCAGCGCCCAGGTTACCAGTTCGGTAGAGCGGGGTGTAAACGCGCCGCCCTCATAAAAAGCCACCACCAGCGGTCTGCGCAGCATAATCAAACCGATGGAGGCAGGAATCGCCAACAGCAGCAACCCGCGCAAGGTAGAGGCCAATGAAGCGCGCATCTCGCGTTCCTGCCCCTGCGCCACCTGCGCGGAAAACGTTGGCATAGACGCAATCGCAATTGATTGGGCAATCGCCACCTGCGGCATCAGCATCAAGCGAAAGGCCAGGTTTACCGCGGAAACACTGCCCTCGGGCAAACTGAGCGCAATCACAATATTGATTACAAAATTAAGCTGCACCACAGCCACGCCAAAAATACGCGGCCCCATCAACCGGAATACTTCGCCAACTGCGGACATCCCTCTTCCCAGAGTCAGCCGGTAAGAAGGCTTCAAACGGTATAAATCCGGCATTTGCACGCAGAGATGCAGCACCGCGCCAAGCAGCGCACCCCAGGCCAACCGGTCAATACCCCAGCTTTGCGGAAAAACCAAAACGCCAAAGACCATGCCCAACGAATACATCGCCGGGGCAATCGCCGGAATAAAAAAGCGCTGGTGGGCATTCAGGATGCCCATCACCAGGCCGCTGATTCCAAAAACGGTCACCGTAGGCAGTAAAATCCGCAGCAGTTGCACAGTCAATTCTTCCTGCCCCGCACTCATTTCCGGTGAAAGAATAAATAATCCGTGGCGAACAATCTGCGGGGCAAAATAGGCTGCAACCAGGCTCACCAGGCTGAGGAAGATTACCAGCAGGTTTGCCACCGCTGACGCCAGCTTCCATGCACCCTGGCGGTCTTCTCGGGTAATAAAACCGGTGAAGGTCGGGATAAACGCCGATCCCAGCGCCCCACCCGCCATTAAGTAATACAACATTTCAGCAACCCGATTGGCCGCGTTAAACGAATCCAGTTCTACACTCGTGCCAAAGGCGCGATAGATCAAAATATCACGCACCAATCCAACCAGGTTGCTGAACACAAAGGCCGCCATCACCGTGCCGGCAGCCCGCGCAATTTGTTTTGTAGCAGTTGCTGCGCCTTCTATTGGAGTCTCAGACATACGCCTGATTATAAACCGTGATTTGCAGATTTCCCCTAGAAAAGCTATACTAAATTAGGCAGTGTACAGGAGGGTTATATGTTCCCAATTAAAGATACAATCCGCTCGCGATCCTTCCCACTGGTCAATTGGCTGATTATTATCGCCAACGCCCTGGTGTTTTTTCTGGAAATCAACCTCTCGCCCGGCCAACTGGAGCGTTTCCTTACAACCTACGCCTTAATTCCAGCCCGGCTTAATCTCGAACAACCGCTCACCTGGTTCCCGCTGCTTTCGCACATGTTTTTGCACGGCGGCTGGTTTCATTTTTTGAGCAACATGTGGACCTTGTTTATCTTTGGTGATAATGTAGAAGACAAACTCGGCTCCGGGCGGTATCTAGTGTTTTACCTGCTTGGCGGGGTCAGCGCAGGTCTACTGCAAGTCTATTTAGGCGGCAGCCCAAATATCCCGTCCCTGGGTGCCAGCGGTGCAATCGCGGCCGTTTTGGGGGCATACTTTTTATTCTTTCCGCGCGCCAAAGTGGTCACATTTATTCCCGTGTTCATCTTACCCTGGTTTGTGAATATTCCCGCGGTGGTGTACCTGGGCTTTTGGTTTATCTCACAGCTCTATTCGGGTTTGTTAGCACTGGCTGTGCCGGCAGGCATGAGCATGGGCGGCATTGCCTGGTGGGCTCATATTGGCGGTTTTGTTTTTGGCCTGCTGCTCTCTCGTCCATTTACCCTGGGTAAGCGCGAGCGGCGCTGGTATTCTGACGAATTTTATCCCTGGTAAGCTTACATCTTTTTCATCTTACGGCTGGAGGATTCGATGGAATTCTTAAATCTCTTATGGATACTCCTGGTTATTGCATCCGTTGTGCCGCTCATCCGGCAAAAGATGGTGGAAGCCTCTCGCCTGCGCCTGATGCGCAGCCTGGAAGAAAAACGCGGATCGCGGGTCATTACACTGATTCACCGGCAGGAAAGCATGTCCTTCTTGGGGTTCCCCGTGGCGCGATATATGGATATTCAAGATTCTGAACAAATTTTGCGCGCCATCAAACTGACCGAAGATACTGTCCCTTTGGATATTATCTTGCACACTCCGGGTGGATTGGTGCTGGCCTCCGAACAAATCGCAAACGCACTGGCCAAACACCCTGCCAAAGTCACCGTTTTTGTGCCCCACTACGCCATGTCCGGCGGAACCATGCTAGCACTGGCAGCAGACGAGATTGTGATGGATGACAACGCTGTGCTCGGACCGGTGGACCCGCAAATTGGCAACTACCCGGCGGCATCCATTTTAAAAGTCGTGCAGGAAAAGGACATCAACAAAGTGGATGATGAGACGTTAATCCTGGCCGATGTGGCGCGCAAAGCCATCCAACAGGTGAAAGAAACGATCACCCGAATTGCCTGCTGCCATTACAACCCGGAGCAGGCCAGGCAATTGGCGGAAAAACTGGCCAGCGGATATTGGACCCATGATTATCCGATCAGCGTAGAAGAAGCCCGCGAATTGGGATTAACCGTCAGCACTGAAATGCCCAATGAAATTTACCAACTGATGAACTTATACCCACAGGCGGCAGCCAGGCGGCCATCGGTGGAATATATTCCTTTACCATACTCTACCCGGCCAGCACGGCCAGAACCAAACCAACAGAAATGAGGTACGATGGATATCACGAACCAAACAGAACCCAGCTTTACCGTTAATCTTAACCAGGCATCCGCAGAAGAGCTTACCCAAATCAAAGGCATCGGTCCGGCGCTGGCAGAACGGATCATTGCCGCCCGGCCGTTTTCCTCAATAGATGATTTGCGCCAGGTCAATGGGGTTGGGGAGCAATTTTTAGAACGGATTAGGCCATACTTTATCCTGGCGCCAGTCGAGGAAAGCCCTGCTCCGGAACAACCCGAAGAAATTCAACCAGAACCTTTACCGGATTTTCTAGAGCCAGAAGAATCAGTAGAATCCGTTGAACCTGATCGCGAAACAGAAACCGAACCATCCCAGGCAGACTCCGCCGCCGAACCGCTTCCTGCCGCAACTGCGCAGCCAATTCCGCCGCACGCTGCAGCAGATCCCTATCTGCGCCGTAATGATGCCTTCTTTTACGGAGGGATAACTGCCCTGGTGATTCTGATTCTTTCCTTGTGTTTAAGCCTGGGCACGCTGGGAATCGTCAACCGGACCCTGAATTACCCCTCCACAGGCCAGTTTCAGGCGCTGAACGCGCAGGTGCAAAGCATAGATACAACCCTGGAAACAATTCAAACGGACCTATCCAGCCTGAGAACTCGTATTGAAGCAATAGAAGGGTATAGCGGCCGGATCAGCGCGCTTGAGAGCGACACCCAGGCATTAGATCAATCGATAGGCACCCTCCAGGATAAAATTAGCGCATTGGAAGAACAAAATCAGCAAATGGGTGAACAAATCACCGAGTTGCAGGAGCGCAGCAATGGATTCCAGCGCTTTTTAGACGGTCTCCGCAGATTGTTATCCTCGGATTAACCGTAGAAAGGATGTTATGGAATCGCAAACTCCTACACCCAATGGGCAAAATCAATTTCCAACCGCCGTTCGGGCGTTTGGACGAGGTCTGCTGCGCCTGCTGGTGATCTTGCTCGCCACAGCTATTCTGGTCGGGCTGGTCTATTTCGTATTTGTTGTTCTTTACCAGCAGTCCATTTTGCCAAACCAGGAAAATGCAGCCCGGATCAGTGTGCTGGAAACCCGCCAGGCCAAGGACACAAACAGTCTCAATGAGCGCTTGGACGACTTTCAACTGCGCCTGACCGGCCTGGAAAATCAACTGGCAGCCAACCGTGACACACTGGATGAACTCAGCGCAGGGCAGGTTCAAATCCAGGAACAGCTTGATGAACAGCTCAGCCAATTGCAAGATTTGGAAGACCTGCAAACCGAACTTACCGAGATGCAGACAGAAATCAATCAGCTTGACTTCCAAAACCAGGAACTCCAAAGCGCCCTGTTCGGCGAATCCTCACCCTATATACGCTTAGCGGAAGAAATCCAAATTCTCAAAGCGGTCAGTCTATTAAACCGCAGCCGTCTGTACTTGCTGCAGCGCAATTTTGGCCTGGCGCAGGATGAGGTTTTGCTCGCTCGGGAGATTTTGATCCAGCTGCGCAAAGAAATTCAGCCGCCGGCGCGTAAAATGATGCTCACCTCCTGGATTGAACGAATCGACCTGGCACTGGAAAATCTGCCGGATAACCCCGTACCCGCTGCAGATGACCTGGAAATGGTCTGGCAGCAGATGATTAAAGGCGTTCCAGCCCGCCCATATGTCACCCCAACCCCAACTGCTTTTATCACCCCAACCCCCTGGCTCACGGGCAGTCCAATGCCGCTGCCAACCTTTACGCCCGGACCAGGCACTTTGCTGCCGCCAATTACCGCCACGCCCACCCCTTACAATCCGCCAACCCCTTAGGTAGAATAAGGAGATATGATGAACCCCTCTGAAGAAAACCCGGTCGAAAAGGAAACCCCTATGCCAGAAAACACCCCCGCTGAAACTGAAGGCGAACTGGATACCAGCTTCGCGGTCGCATCGGAACCGGTCAAACCCAGGCCATCCTGGGCACAGAAAGCCTTACCCTGGGTGATTGTCACCCTGGTCTCTTTGCTAGTTGGGTTTGCGATTGGATTTTTCCTGCTCTACCTGCCCGCCAATACTGGGCTAAAACAGGTGCAAACCGACCTGAGTGAGCTGCAAGGCAAGCTGGACAGCACCACCCAGGAACTGGAAACTACTCAATCCAATTTAAGTCAGGCCCAGTCGGATGCAGAAAAAGCACAGGCGGCTGCAGATACGCTGACCTTCAACCTTGCCTTATCGCGCGTTCAGGCCAATGTGGGCCTGGCCCGCCTGGCGCTCGCGCAAACCGATTTACTGACAGCCCGGCAGGAATTAAGCGCAGCGGATACCAACTTGAAAGAGCTGGTTAAAGGGCTGGATGCAGAAACTGCCAAAGCCTTGCAAGACCGCTTAAGCGCTATCCGCATCCAACTAAATTCGGACAGCAAAAAAGCGGTGGAAGAACTGCGCATCCTGGGTGAAAACCTGGGACGGATTGAACCCAAATAACACCCCCTAAGAATCATGAGGGGCTGCCGGCCGGCAGCCCCGTTTTTTTAACTCAGTAACCACTAGTAGCGCAAAAATGCGCCGATCTTGCCTGATTTATCCAATACTTCACTTTCGTGAACCACCTCCACATCTCCACCTTTGCGCATGGAACGATTCACAGCCAGCTCAACAATATCGACCACTTTAAAGATTTCACCGCCGCAGTGCGGGCAGGTGCGAATTGGGTCGAGCGTCAGGTACGTGCACACCGAACAACGGTATGCCGATTGCTGGTGACCCTCTAAAACCACCAGGGTATTCACCCGCTCATTATTCAGCGCGTCCAGGGTCGCTTCCATACCAAGCACTGCGCCGGACTTTTTAGCCGCTGAGGTTATCAAAGTTTCAATTAAGTGGGATTCTCGTTTTAATTCCGCTTCCGCACCAATTTGCATGGCACGAGCCAATACATCGGCGTGAGTAGCGGTCATACTCATGGTAAAGCTGCCAACCACCAGGCTTTGCCAGGCTTTGGGCAAGTGATTAAGAAACATTTTTACGTTCTCGTCTGATCCCCCTACCAGGATTCTACGAATTTTATTTTCCTCAAAGAATCCTACGGCAAAATCCATCGCCTCCTTCATATTTCGATCAACGACTTCCTCCATATATCGCGTCTGGCCAGCCGTGCCGCCGCGTGCACCTGCAACTGTGGATGCACCACCACGCTTAACATGTTTGACTGCCTCGCCAACCACACCTTCTTGTTCCTGTAACTGCCCCAGGTGGAAGTGGAAAACGCGAGCACCTTGTTTATCCACCAGGACCACGCCGTAACCACCGTAGCTATCCAGAAGATCGGTCAGCTGGCGCACACTCGCCCGGTCGCTAACATGCAGCAGATCACGGACGGGCACAGCCAACGAATAGGTTTGGAAGAAATTTTCGGGAGCGCATGAGAACACGGCTACGCCGTGACCAGCCCAATCATACTCATGCTGAAAGTAATGTTCGATCCTTTCAACGTCTTGGGGGAGATCTACCCTTTTTAACAAGTTGCGCAAACGGAGCCGGTAGGCATCCTTGTTCCCAGCCGAAGGATCGGTATTCAGATATAGGCTGAGAACCGGAGCAGGGGAGATAAATTGAATCAATTCCCTCAGCTCATGATCAGTCAACATGGTAACCTCCTTATAAAATTGTGGGTTGGTACGACTTACCGACTAAGGGCGTTTGCCCAGTGTGATCGTCACCTCCTTTTCCTCATTATCACGCAAAATGGTTAAAACAACCTGATCGCCCGGGCTTTTATTGGCCATCAAATACCCCAGCAAATCGCCAAAGGTGATGACCGGCCGGTCGTCGATCTCAATAATTAAATCACCGCCCAAAGGCAAACCGGCATCACTCGAAGGGATCGTTCCCCCCTGAATCCCCGCTTTATCCGCCGGACTGCCCGGGGTGACCGAGATCACATATGCACCAACGGTGCGCGGCAGGCTTAAGGCTTCCATTTCAGCCAGCGTAAGCTGGTCGCGGCTGCTGATTCCCAGGTAAGGGTAATCATAGCGGCCGCTGGCAATCAGCTCTGGCGCTACCCGTTTAATAATATTTACGGATATAGCAAAACCAATTCCGCTGTTCACTGGTTCGCCCATTGCGGTGGCGCTGGAAGTGCGGATTGCCCGGTTAACCCCAATCACCTCACCATTCAGATTCAGCAAGGGGCCGCCGGAATTACCCGGATTAATCGCTGCATCCGTTTGGATAATATCGCCAGCCGAAAAGAATGAGCCAGCATCTGCTTCACGCATGGAGTCCAGGGTGCGTCCCTTTGCAGAGACAATCCCAATGGTCATTGTGCCAGACAAACCGAAAGGATTGCCAATCGCCACAACCGTCTGTCCAACCAGCAGTTCATCTGAATTTCCTACCGGCAGAGGGAAGAGATATTCTTCAGGGACATCCACTTTGATCACAGCCAGGTCTGAATCCAGGTCGGTGCCAATTACTTCGCCGCGGGCTTTCACACCGGATGAGAAATCCACTTCCACATCGGTGGCACCGTCCACCACATGGAAATTGGTCACAACATGGCCCTGTTTATCAAAGACAAATCCAGAACCCAGGCTGCCACCATCCGGTGTATCCACCACAATCGAAACCACACCCGGTACAACACGCTGATACAGGTCACTTAAAAGCACATCGCGCGCCAGCAAATCCGAGCTAACTACCACAGGAGCAGGTTCTTCTGTGGCCGGTATCAATGTCACTACCGGTTCTACCGGCTGCGGTGCTTCGGCCACCGGGGTTGCAGTCCGATCATTAAATAGATCAATTTCAGGGATGTTAAATGAAAACCGGCAAGCGGCGGTTACTAACACCAATACAGACACCAGTAAGAATAGTTTAACTTTTTTCATCATCTCACCTTGCCTTTGAAAAGGCTTTATGAACTCTTACGAAGTTGTTCGAAGAGTGACCGTTGCTGCGCAGTTAATTGGCGGGGCAGCTGCACTTTGACCTGTGCATACAAATCGCCAAAAGTTTGCGGACTGCGCAATTTGGGCATACCACGCCCAGCTAAACGAATTTTTTGGCCGGGCTGTGTGCCCGCCGGTATCGTCAAAATTACTTCTCCGCTCATTGTGGTTACGGATGCCTGGCCCCCTAATACAGCCGTATATAAATCAACCTGTACATCCGTGTACAGATCATCCCCCTTTCGCTCAAATTGCGAATCTGGCATTACTTCAATCACCAGGAATACATCACTTTTTTGGCCTGTTGGTCCGGTTGGTCCAACCCCGGCAAGCCGAATTTTCGTCCCAGTTTGTACTCCAGGTGGTATTTTCCCTTCCAAACGCCGTCCATCAATTTGCAAGGTCATCGTGGTACCCTGATAGGCATCACGCAAACTGACTTGCACTGGTTGTTCGTGCACCGCCGGTTGGCGTGCAGCCCGACGCCCGGCGGTTGTGCGTGCGCCTGTTTGCGGCATTCCGCCAAAAATTGCGCTAAAGAAATCGGAAAAGCCGCCCATCCCGCCAAACAGATCTTCAACATTCACCTGTTGAGCACGTGCGCCGCCCGGAGCCTGTGTGAACCAGTCATTCCAATTAAAATTGCCGGGCATACCGCCGTTTTGCTGCCAGCGGAAGTAAGAATCACCAAGCTGGTCATAGCGTTTCCGCTTTTGAGGATCGGAAAGCACTTCATTGGCCTCGTTGATATCTTTAAACTTATCTTCCGCCGCTTTATCGCCCGGATTTCGATCCGGATGGAATTTCATCGCCAATTTGCGGTAGGCGCGTTTGATATCATCTTCTGTTGCGTTTTTCTCTAAGCCCAATATCTTATAATAATCTTTATATTCCATATCATCATTTTATGCTTACGCGGTCATTAGAGTCAAGTGGAGTGTAACAGCTCTTATATAACTCATATTTTCCGTTGGCATTTTGTTAATACATTGTTAGGAGCATTGGTTCACTAATTTTAAGCATCCGTGCTATCATTATAATTATGGTTAATGGGCAAGATCGTATATTAATCGTTGAAAATGACCCGCTCATCAGCGACCTGATCGGCCGGCAAACTTTACAGGCTGCCGGTTATCAGGTTTTTATGGTGAATGATGCGTCCACAGCCATCTCGCGTGCCATCCAAATGGCCCCCGATGTGATTATTGCCAATATTAACCTGCCCGGGTTGAGCGGCAAAGATTTAATGGTGGCACTTTTTTCCCAGGGAATAACCACCCCGGTCATCATGGTCGCCCCCAAAGGCATGGAAGCAGATATCATCCAGACGTTTCGCCTGGGTGCTGCCGATTACCTGCTCTGGCCTGCCCGCGAACCAGAAATTCTCTCCGCGGTGGAAAGAATTCTAAAACAAGTACACGAGCACCAGGAACGCGACCGCCTGGAACGCCAGCTGCAGCAAACCAACCGGGAACTGCAGCAGCGCGTTCGAGAATTGACAACCATTTTTTCGATGGGTAAGGCGGTCACCTCCATTACCGACCAGGCAATCCTGTTTGAAAAATTGCTTGAAAATGTCACCAAGGCCACCCATGCCGACCTGGGCTGGTTCTTACTGCGCGATGAAAGCAGCAAAGGGTTTTTACTGGTTGCGCAGCAAAAACTTCCAGCCTCTTTGCCGGTGCGGCTTAACCAGCCCTGGGATGATGGCATCAGCTCACTGGTGGCGATGTCGGGTGAACCGTTATCCATTCACGGCGAGCCGCTAAAACGATTTAAGATCGCCGGGTTGGGTCAATCTGCGTTAATTATGCCCATCAAAGCTGCCAAGCAGGTCATTGGCATCCTGGTATTAATGCGCAAAGCAGCCACCCAGTTTACCGACACAGAACTGCATCTGGTAGGCGCAATTGCAGATTTTGCCTCTATTTCAATGGTGAATGCGCGCCTCTTCCGCGCCCTGGAAGACCGGGCGCGCCAGCAGCAGCTTGTAGCGGAAAATGCGCTATCCGGTGAAAAAATCACCAATGAAATTCTGGAACGAACGAAAAAAGAACTCCGCATGCAAACAGAGATTTTGCTCGGTTCACTCAACCTGCTCACCAAAGACCCCACTGCCCGCTGGAATCCAAACCAGCGTCAAAGCCTGACCACCATTCAAGAAACCACAGAAACTTTGCTGCGCCTTTCTGAATCCATTTCTCCCGTGCAGGCAGCCCAGGCAAAAACAGCCAGGCCGATTAACCTGAATGATCTGCTGCGGCTGTCTGCCAGCCAGTTCCTGCCAATTGCCCAACAAAGCAATCTTTCGATTATTACAGAACTTCCCAACCAACCCATCTATATTCAAGGAGAAGAAGGGCAGTTATCGCAGGCTATTAACGGATTAATCAGTAATGCGGTAAAATTCTGTAATGCCGGGGGACATATTCGCATTCAACTTGAAAAAGTCAAAGAAAATCAAGCCCATATCACCATCGCAGACACCGGCCCAGGCATTGATCAAAAACAACCAGAGGATGTATTTGATAACACCAGGCGATCCGAACAGTCTCGCCCGCGCCGCTTTGGAGGATTAGGCATCAGCACCAGTCTGACAAAAGAAATCATCTCGCGCCAGGGGGGAAGGATCTGGGTAGAAAGCAAACCTGCCCAGGGCACCACATTCCATATTACATTGGCGATCGTGCGATAACCTTGGATTTTTCAGCAATATAAATCACGAGGCAAGCCAGCAATAATGAGCACACCAGGTAAAGAGCAAAAAATTCTCGTACTCATCTCCAACCAACAAATCACCTATTTGTTGGACCGGGTCTTACAATCCGCCGGTTACACTGTGCAGGTCCAGGCAGATGAAACCAGTGCTTTGCAGCAGCTTGAATTTAATAAACCGGACCTGATTATTCTCAGTGAAACGCTCAACGGCGCGAGCGGCCTGGAAACGGCTCAAAAATTAATCAAACGGTTCCCGGCTGTGCCAATTCTTTTATTTGTGACCAACGACACACCCGAACTGCTCAAACAAGCCCTGCGGATCGGGATCAGTGATTATTTATGTGCCCCGCTGAAGACAGATGAAATATTAAAATCGGTTGAAAACAGTCTTTCCAAATCGCAAAGCTCAAAAGAATGGGTACTGCTGGAATCACGCCGGGCAACCGACCGCCTGCGCCAACGGGTTGACGAATTGGAAACACTCACCCGCCTGGGGCAGTCTGTAATTGCTTCATTAAATACTGACGATGTTTTATCCGCCATTGTCGAAGCAGCCGTAGAACTGACTGGCTCTGAAGAAGGAAGCCTGCTTTTAATAGATGAAAACACGGGTGAGCTGTATATGCGGGCTTCGCGCAACTTTCAAGATGAGTTTGTGCGCACATTCCGCCTGCCCATTCAAGACACCCTGGCTGGTTCCGTGCTGCGGACTGGCGAACCGGTTGTGCTGGATGAATCAACCCCGCAAAAGATTAAAACCTCTTACCTGGTCCACAGCCTGATTTATGTGCCGCTGAAATTTCAAGGCAAAGTCATTGGTGTGTTAGGAGTGGATAACCGCCACAGCCGTCTGCCGTTCCAAAAACGAGATGTGCAGTTATTATTGACCCTGGCAGAATATGCCGTCATTGCACTGCAAAATTCCCGGCTCTATTCCACAACCCAGGCGGAGCGCAATAAACTAGAAACCATCTTAAGAAAAATCCAGGACGGTGTTATCGTCGTTGATCAAGACCAAAAACTGCTCCTGATCAACCAAACCGCCGCGGTCGCCTTAGGGAAACTGGAAGAAGATGTCATCAGCAAACCTGCAAACGAGGCCATTCAACAGGTGGAGTTAATCGAATTGCTTGACCCAAATACGCCCACCCTGTCCAACCACACGGAACTAAGCGTGGAAGACGGCCGGGTATTCAGCGCACAACGAACGCCCATTCCGGAAGTGGGTACCGCTATCACCATGCATGACATCACCTATTTAAAGAAATTAGACCGGATCAAGAGCGACTTTGTCAGCACCGTTTCACATGATTTGCGCTCGCCGTTAACGGCCATCCTGGGCTATGCAGAGTTGATTGAACGCGCCGGCCCAATCAACGAGTTACAGCAGGAATTTATCCGGCGCGTACAAACCAGTGTGCAAAACATTACCCACCTGGTGGACGACCTGGTTAACCTGGGTCGCATCGAAGCCGGATTTGATTCGCGCAAAGAAAGCTTTGATCTGCGCCAGATTCTGGATCTGGCGATTGAAAGCTTCCGCAAGGCTACGCTCAACAAAGCAGTGCAGATGGAAGTCGTCATGCCGCCCACACTGCCCATCTTTTTTGGCCACCCGGTACAGATGCGCCAGATGTTTGAGCATATGGTGGATAACGCCATCAAATATTCCAATACCGGCGGCAAGATCGAAATTATTGGCCAGGTGGAGCACAACCAGGTCATTTTACAAATTAAAGACTACGGCATTGGCATCCCTTCTGCCGATTTGCCCTTCATTTTTGACAAATTCTATCGCGCAAGCAACCTTGGCACCGAAGACACCGGCACCGGCCTGGGCTTGGCCATTGTCAAATCCATTGTCGAAAACCACGAAGGCCGCATCTGGGTTGAATCAACCCAGGGACAGGGATCAACCTTTACGATTGTTCTGCCGCTGCTGGAACCATAAACGGTTTTCTGTTGATCAATTTTTCTCGCCTGTTCGCAGAGTTGAACAGGCGAGTGTGTTTAAAAATTAAGTCTCCGCTGGGGGCGGTGAGGAAAACCCAGCGGAGACTTTCGCCAAAGGAGGAGACAGCGATGAGCTATTTGGAGGTGTCCGGATAATTTGTGTCTCCGATGTATAGTTTACATGAAAGCCCTTTCCTTGCACATGGTCTTTCGTCATCGCTGTAGAATGATGAACCTCCTAAGTTGTATGACAAATGAAATGGTCCACCTGGCGCAGCGCCTCATCATCCCCAGTATAGCGAGCCAGCCGCATTTGCGGGTGGTCATTCCCTAAAATCATCTTGGATACCGTCCGCCCATCCTGGTAACAGCACAAGACTGGTTTCCCCAGGCAAAGCGCCAGGGCAATTTCATAGCCAACTCCATGAGATGGCGTGCTTACTTCGGCAATCAAAGCATCGCAGTCTTCCACCCAGGCAACATCCCGGTGGAAAACGTCTTTCGCGCTGGCCACAATTTCCTGATCCATCACGCCTGCATCCGCCAGGTGAGCAGTTAAGACCTCATGTCCGCGCAACGTGAGATGTTCAACAATCCGTTGGTAGATGTGCTGATCATTTCGTCCACCGGTGATGGAACAAGAAAAGTAAATCTTCATTTGTACTGCTCCAAAGAGGGAAGAATAGATTGAGCAATTGTAACACAGCAAGATGGCATACTAATTGCAACAGAATAACAGTCGTTGAGGCGTACCTATGCGATATATCTATACGCTCCCGCGCTTGACGTGTCGTATAGGTTATGCTACTATGATGCAAAATGTTAAAATAATATCAATTTTTTATCTTTTCAACCAAGCCATTGAGAAGGAGATTCTCCCATGAACCGTAAACTTTACGCCCTGGTATTGATCGTGATCTTGCTTGGAACTGTTCTCTCCGCCTGCACACGTTCGGCCTCAAACGCTGCGGTTGGCCAACCCACAGCAATTACCGAATTGCCCTTCCCGGTGGACAATGCCAAGCTGGTGACCGAAATCGTTCAACAAACTCAGGGCGCGCAAGCCCCAGCCGCAGAAACTCCGGCAGCACAAACCACCCCCGTAGTGGTTGCCACGGAAGTTCCGCAGGTCGTTGTTCCTACGGTCGCCCCCACTATGATTGTGGTGGCAACGCCTACCCGCCCTGCCGCCTACTCCTTGCAGAAAGGCGAATGGCCCATCTGCATCGCGCGGCGC
>JAJUJY010000048.1 GCA_029265085.1 Chloroflexota bacterium | reverse complement strand
GGCATCATTAGAAATGGCTGCCTGGTTAGGAATTAAACCAATTGAGACAATGGCATACACTGATAATCTGGTGGTATAGGAGGTGTTATGCTGGTAACTTTATCTGATTTATTAAAAGACGCGGATCAATACGGGTACGCAGTAATTGCACCTGATTTTCCAAATATCCAGGTCGCAAATGCAATTTTGGATTGTGCTGCAGTGCTGAAAGCCCCGCTGGCATTGAGTTTTTCGCCTTCGCTTAAACCCGCTATCGGCATGTCTGATTTTGCTCATTTTATCCGTATTATTCGAGAATTATCTTCGCACGTTGATATCCCCGTGGCACTCCATTTGGATCATGCATATCTTTTGGAAGATATTGAAGAGGCTATTAATCTAGGTTTTACATCAGTAATGATTGATGCCAGTTCCGAACCATGGGATATCAATGTAACCAGGACACAAGAAGTTGTCCGCCTGGCGCATGCGGTTGGTGTATCCGTGGAGTCGGAGTTAGGGCATGTTGCATCCGGGGGGAAATACATCACCGATGACAAACATCGTGGTTTGTTGACGGACCCGGACCAGGCTGCTGAATTTGTTGAGCTTACTGGAATTGATGCACTGGCTGTAGCGATTGGTACGATCCATGGAGAATACCAGGGCGAACCGAATTTAGATTTCGAACGATTGAAGAAGCTTGAATCCCGTGTTGAGGTTCCGCTTGTATTACACGGTTCATCTGGCACAGGGGAAGAAAATTTGCGCAAAACAATTGCGCTAGGAATCAGAAAAATTAATGTGTATTCTGACCTGATGAAGGCTTTGCGGTTTGGTATTTCAAAAGCCATAATGACAGAGGATGCTTCTCCGAGCGATATCTCAAAATCACAAGATGAAGCGGTAAAGAAAATATTAAGCGAATATCTATATTTATCCGGGAGTGTTGGTGCTGCTGGACATTGGTTTGAATCGGTAAAAAGTAGAGCTCAAAGCCTTTTTACCCAGGGGTATTCGTGCGCAGAAGCAGTTTATATCGCGTTTGCAGAAAAAGAGCGCTTTTCCTCAGATCTCACCCAGGTGTATGGAACGATGTTTGGTGGAGGGATTTGTAATCAAGGGGGGATGTGCGGGGCTATCCTGGGGGGGCTTGGCGTCATAGCTGCCAGGAAATCAAGCATATTACCACTTCGGAAAGCAGAACGAAAGCTCGCCCGGCAGGCTGGAATTGAATTAATTCAATATTTCTCATCAATTTATGGGAGTAATGATTGTTTAAAATTAACAGGGGTGGATTTTGCTGTAGTTGAACAGGTAACCAGGTTTCGTGATGAGAATATTTCAGAAAAAGTATGTATGCCAGCTATTAATACAGTTGTAGAGTGGTTGGAAAACAATTATCGGTAAAAGGGTTATCAGATGATATCAATGGATTACACAAAATTAAAGAAGATCCAATGTTGTTTGTTGGATATGGATGGCACGATATATCTTGGTGATGAATTATTACCTGGTGCTATTGATTTCTTACGTCTATTAGCAGAAAATGGAATTCAATACTACTTCTTAACCAATAATTCTTCGAAGTCAAAAGTTGAATACGCAAAGAAGCTAGGACACTTTGGGATTCAAGTGCCTGAGAACCAAATATTTACTTCTGGAGAAGCAACAGCAATATTCCTTAAACAAAGGAAAAATGGAGCAAAGTTATTTGTTGTTGGGACAAAACCTCTGGAAGATGAAATGCTGAAACATGATTTTGTTATGGATGACCAAAATCCCGATTTTGTTGTGTTGGGGTTTGATACTACATTGACTTATGAAAAATTATGGAAGATGTGCGATTTTGTCCGGGCTGGTGTTCCCTATATAGCAACTCACCCAGACTTTAATTGCCCGACTGAGACAGGATACATGCCTGATATTGGGGCAATGATTGCTTTCGTAGAAGCTTCGACCGGACGCCGGCCGGATGTAATTATTGGGAAACCTTACACTCCAATTGTTGATGCGATGGTTTTAAAATCCGGTTTTGCGGTCGATCAACTTGGAATGATTGGCGATCGGCTCTATACCGACATAGCTCTAGGTAAGGCGGGAATTACCACCGTTTTGGTATTATCAGGCGAAACGAAACTTGAAGATCTTGATCACTCTGAATTTCAACCCGATTTCATTGTGAAAAATCTGGCTGAACTCGAGCAGGTCTATCGCAGCTTTGAGAAATAACTATCTATTTTGATAATAAAAATTGACCAGCCCCATCGCCTATCCTATTGGCTTTGGGGCTGGTTTTCCTGATGCTGCTGCAGGGTTGGGGTAAATTTATTCTGTGGGGCGGCCAGGAAAAACAAACGAGATTGGCGCTCCAACCTTCACACCTGCTTCTAATCCGGTGTAAAGATCACCATCAATTTTTATGATGATATTCATGTGGTTGGGGAAATGGGTCATATCGTAACCGGCAAGGGTGCCGATTTCTTTCCCGCCGACCAATACTTTGTCGCCTACCCAGATAACGCCACTTTCCAATACTTCAAAGTAACCCAAATAAGAAATATTGTTTACTTTCGCACCTGGACCGGCTTCCGGCTCGGCGGTGAGAATGATCTCGTGAATTTCGTATTTTTGCACAGCACGGGAAGGGTATTGCACTAATTCCAACCCGCGATTTTGCGCGCGGGCATCTAAAATTGTGCATAGTTTTCCGTTGACGATGCTTTTGTCGGCACAAGGATACTTAGTGTCTAATTTATTAGCGGCATAAGGATCAGGGCACATGAGGTTACCTCCAATTAATGAGTGATTTCGCAAAGGGTAAGTAAATCTGGATGAGGGGGCTGCATAATATCTACAACCGGGGTGTTTTTTATGGCGTTGCGGATTGAAAGTAGTAATTCCGACTTATCTACGAATGCGGGGATATAATTCCCGGTTTTTTGTAAAAATTTTGGAAAAAAAGGATTGACGGTCAAAAATAACAGCTTGACAGGTTTCGAAAAATAAATTTCTCCACCAAATGATTTTATCCGGCGAAAACATTCTTGCCAAATTTCCGGAAAACCCGCAGCAAGTAAATTCAGCGGATTACCGAAGATCAATCGTTTGCCATTAAACTTTTCGGCCAGTTGGGTTACCATCTGTTCAAACAAATGGGGGCTAAAAACACCAGGAATAAAACAATCCCCGACCGAATAATCAGATAACCAAGACAGAACCGTTTTCATGGAAGATTCATCTAAAACAGATCCATAAGGAAGTTGGTTTCTATGGTATTCATCCGATGAAAACGTCACAAGTTCTGGTGAGAAAGATGGTTTATTATAGGCCGGCTGGTGAAATAGGCTTTCCATAGCCGCTGCATGATTGGCTAATAATGGTATCTTTTCTTCGTAAGCAGCCCCAGTAGAAAGAACCATCCCATCCACGAGGGTCATGGCAGCCAGCCGGTTTAGTGCGCCGTCAACCATAGTAAGCTCTGCACCAGAAGATTTTAATCGTTCAAGGAGTTGCTGGATATCTTTTCGCCGATTGGGTCCAGCCAGGTGAACATAACCGGCTTTTGATACCGAAGTGATGATGATTTCCCCTAATATCGTTTTTAGTCCGGTTTTCTGAAGGTCAGTATATTCGGCAGTACCAAAGGATAAACAACTATCAGCTGTAGCGATGATCGTCCCTGGTTCGGCAAAATATCTTGGTTTGGGAAGTCCTGTAACGTGATCTGTGTTTTCACCATCGTAGCCGATACTGGTGAGCGCGGTGCGAATGCCAACCTCACTCACCAGCTTCAGCATGTGTAAAGCCGTTGTTGTTTTGCCTGTATTTTTGGCTGTACCAACAAATCCGATGGTTTTCATCCGTGGATTAACCTTGAACCGTTCCGCGCCCAACACGTCCTGGATACAGGCCATCTTCCTGGTTGCCCATCAAGCCTTCGTAAATGGAGGCGACAAAATCACCACGTTTTGACACTTGTTCTAGGGTTTCAGTGATTTTTTGATGGATTTCTTCCTTGATTAGCTCGGCTGTAGGGCTAAGAGCAGCTTTAATGCTGCCCTGGAAGCGTAATTGATCTTTGACTGCGCGCAGTGTATCTACGCGTGCCTGAACTGATATAGCGCCTTTTGAATAGGCTTCATCGGATGAGGCGATCGTTGCTGCATCTACGCCCATTGTGGATGCCAGTGTGGCGTGCAAGGCAGTCTGAATGGCTGATTGAACTCGATCAGGTGTGTGAGTCATAAAGCCAACCGGTTCACCTGGCCAAATGGGTGTATCAACGATATCGCGCCAAACCGCTAATTTTGCGACATTCATGTCAATCATATTGTCATCCATGCGGCCGTTGATGGTCATATAAGGTGAATAGCATAATAAGGGTTTGGGAATGGGTTTTGCCCCTAGCCGCCGGCCTAATGCCATCATAATTAAGATGCCTGCAAAGGTTTTAAAGGGTGGAACACCACTTAATTCGTCATTCCCAGGAATATCAAATGGAATACCATATTGAGCGGCAAGCATCAAGGAATAAACACCATCCACGGTAAGTCGTTCGGGATCGGTACCCCCTGCTGTGCCGCCATATGGAATATTGATTTTAAATAAATCCGCCCCAGCCGCATGGCCTAAAACCTGCGTTTCAGGAGTATTTAGGCCGCGGTGCCCGCGAACGTTCCATAAGGTATAGGGTTCCATATAATGGCGGATGAATTTTAAGTTTTCGAGTGTTAAGATCGTTCCGTCATGTTCATGAGTGACAAGTCCCTCTAATAAACCTTCACGCTGCGCGTTCCATGAAGGGTCAAAATGGAATACACCATCGATACCCCAGGCTTCAGCCACTTTAATGTGCATGACATCCATGATAGGGCAGCCTGTACCGTATTGAGAAAAGAAAAGGGGTTTCGATCCCACATGACGCATTGGCGTGAATTCTGAATGGGGAGCGTCAAACAATTTTGAGACTTTATCGATCTCAGATTTTTCAAGCCAGCGGACACCCGAAGGAAGCTGTCCTTCTTTGTAAAACGCTTGAATATCTGAATCGCAAAGGCTGACGTACTTTTCCAGCAAACGCTGACGGGCTTGAGGATTAACCCGACTCTCACGTTCAGCCACATCCAATTCAAGCATTTCGGTGCGAATTTTTGCTCGTTCAATCCCTGTAGTTGTTTTGTTGCCGACCCATTGAAGGATTTGGTCTGTGATTTGGTTTAGATATTTTTCAATAATGGGGTCAAAAAATTTATAGGTGTAATCAGCCGTAATATCGGGTTTGACTCTGCCAGATTGGTGGCCGATTTCCAGTTTGTCGGATGAAATACGGTTTTCAATAAAGTCGATTACTTCCAGCATCTTTAATTCGCCAACGAAACATCCATCAAAACCAAGCTCGGCACCGATTTCTTTGGTGATTGCCATTCCGCCAACACCCAACCGAGTGGTATCACGGATACCTGCTGCTTCAGCCAGGTCAACCAACTGGCTAAGAATTTCGGCGACTTTATATCCTAATGTACGGCTAACTAAAATGGCAGCTGGCTTGGAAACCATAGCTTTTTGGACTACCTCTTCAGGTGAAGTGCCTGGCGGCATGGAGATTGCGTCATAACCAGCTTCGGATAATTTTCTTTTTAATAATTTAATCGCGTTGTCATGCACAGGATCTAGGGGGGCAAGTAAAACAGTTTTCATGCTTCCTCCTCGGATTCCATCCAGCGATAATGGTCGCCGGGGTGGTGAACATAACTGCGGATCCGGACACGTGCTCCCCAGGCTTTATGCTCCAAGAAAACGATGTCCCCGTGCGGCAAATTTAATTCTACCGCCAGAGCTTCCGCTAATTCTTTGGCTTCATCTTCCGTCTTGCAATATAAGAAAGTTTCTATATCAATTGCATCCACAACTCTGTCCAGGGCTTTTTTCATTTGCAGTCCTTTGTATCAAAGTTCGTAATTGTACCTAGCCATAAAATCATATTTCAAAGGGTTGGCACAGTGATTATAAATACCAAGGGTAATTACAAATCACTGTGCCTTAAGTCTTTAAAGAATCTGTTAAGACATTCGGTTTTAGGTTAATCCAGCATTCCAGCGTACCGGCAAATCACTTCGATGGACTTAAACATTGCTTTTACTGATAAACGGGTGGGCAGCTCGATCAGAGCGCCTTCTTCGTCAATATTGCCGATGCCATTCGAGATGTAAATATTGCCATCGTAAGCAATGGTTGGAACCAACCCCATCTGGGACATGCAGTTTTGAAGAATCTGGCTTCCGGCGTACATATCTTCCATAGAGAACACAGGAATACCAAATTCACCATTCCGCCATGTGTCTGAGTAGTTCAATTCTACTGCAAGAGAGTTGGTGGATTTGTAAACACTCCAGTTTGATTTGAGTGAAGCGGGCAGAAATTCGAATTCTTCCATTGTGATCCGATAGAGATCGTCCAATGCCTTAAGAGCGATTTCAGGCCGGTCTTTCAAAATCTTCATAGCGGCAAGCGCACCTGCGAGAGCTTCTTTGCCGGGATCGTAACCAACAAAAACTGCTTTGCCGTGAGAAGAAAGGGTTCCATAACGCGCACCATGAATCCCTAAAGCACGACGAATCGATACCATTGATTCCTCTCTACCAATAAGGAGACCGCATGTTGGAGCACCCGAGGCTTTGTCCATGCTGTACATAATTACATCCGCACCAATCTTCCGAATATCCGTCCCAATAAAAGGAACACCCCAGGCATTATCTACAATGTACGGCACGTCAAATTTTTCAGCCAAAGCAGCCAGACCGGTTTGTAAAACAGGAACACCGTTTTTCTTGTCACCATAGCCATAACCAGGTGTGTCGTAACCTAATGACGCAAATCCAGCGACAGTTTCAGCATGGCGGGTAGCAACTTCATCAAATTTCTTGATGGTGGCTTCACCATCAACATGGAGCAAATCCGGGCATGGGCAGTATTTGATGCCGTGGCAATCATATTTTGCGCCAACGGGTTTAACGTAGATGGTGTCCACGTTGTAGGCGCGCTTTCCCTGCACACCGTATTCGCCAGCAGCTTCACCACGTTCTGAGTTGACTTCTTTATATCGTGGAGGGAATGGCTTACCATAAGCACCCTGGTGATGCATGTGGCGTTCGTAGGGGGCAAGATAGCGGGCGCGATATGTTTCACCTTTGCCAAGGGTTGGGGGCATGCACAACACATCAAAGGAGACCGCTAATCCAGCTTCGCAAGTGCTGATCAACGCTGCATCATAATCATCACCATAATAAGCTTTAACCACATCGCGAATTTTTTCATCATACACTGCAGAAGGGATGACTTTACGGGAGGCATCGGAGATGGCTGCATCCACTTCACGCCCGAGTAAGCCGTGACAACCTGAAACAGCACCTGTAAGGCCAATATTTCCTTTTAAATCGGAAGTAATACCAATTTCTTCCGCAATTTTGCGAACCTCAGCATAAATGCTTGCCTGGTTTGCTTGCAAATGTTTGTAAACCTGGTATTTGAATTCCCATTTTTTAGCCATTGAATATTGCTCCTTTTTACGAGAATTGGGATGTGATATTTTTTATTTGTGAGTTTCGGAAGTTCAACGGGTAATATATGTTATAAGATATATCTTATATTATTTTAGCTTTGTATTATTAAAAGTCAAGCGGTTTTTCAATCCTTTGCTATTCAATTGTTCATTCAGTAATGGGAGAAATTCTTGGATTATCTACACCAAATTTTTTTTAGCAGCCATTTGGGTTGAACGTTTTTGTGCTGATGGTGAGTAAATCCTTAGAGTAAAAGGGATGGTAAATAAAACCAGCAGTATCGTGATCCAGAACCCTAAATAAAAGCCGTTTGTCTGGTTTGATTGGCTGGTTTCCAGAAAAATTCCAAAAATTGTCGATCCCAGGGAGGCGCAGATAAACCTGATCATATGAAAAAAACCAGTCCCTTCGCCAACCTTGTTTTTGGGGGAGGCGTGAATCACTGCAACTGTTGAAGCTGATTGAATTAAGCCAAAGCCAGTACCCAGGATAATTAAATTGATAATGAACGTTATCCATTGGTTAAGAGTAAAGTTTTCAAACTGGAAAATGAGAAAAAATACGCTGCCTAACCCGACCAGACAGACACCAATAAAACATGCCCATTTGCTTGACCAATGATCTGTTAAGCGGCCCGCAATTGGGCTGGCAATTGCCATCATTAGGGTCATACTCATAATGACAATACCGGCAAATTGTTTTTCAATTTGCTGGATATCAATCAAAAATATGGGTAATGAGACTAACAACCCAAACTGGCAGAATGCTTGCATGGCAATGGGAACAACAGCTGATAAATAACGACTGTTTGAGAATAGTTTGAAATCAACAAATGGGTTTGTTCGTTTATTTTCGTAAATAATGATGAATACGACTGATATTCCAATCAGGATGGCAAGAAGAATCGATGATAGATTTGTTATGCCAAATTTTGCAATCTGAGAAATTCCCAACAAGGACGAAAAAACGAATATTACAATGCCTGAAGCGCCGGGCCAATCAAAGGATTGTATGGGTGTGGTGCGGTCGCATGGAAACACTTTATATGCGACAAAGATACTTAGTATACCTAATGGTAAATTGATCCAAAAAATTGCCTGCCAGGAAAAATAATTGATTAAAATTCCACCAAGCGTTGGCCCAAATGCATGCCCCAGGCTGTTTACCAATGCCCAATATCCGGTCGCTTTCCCTTGAATTTCTACGGGAAATTGATTTGCAATTGTTCCCATTATGGTGGGTAAAATGGTGGCTACTCCAATTCCAATCCCAACTCTTGCAATCAGGAAAATTATGAAATTTCGTGAAAGTGCGCATATGATCGAGCTAATACAAACCAAAATCATTCCTGAAATAAATAATTTTTTGTATCCAATTGCCAGACTAAGAATGCCAAAAACTGGAATGAGGACAGAGAAGGTCAGGGTGTAAATGGTTATGGACCATACCGCGGATGTCAATGAAATCGAAAAATGGTCCATGAGCGAAGGAATCGCAATTGAGACCATGCTGTTGCCCATTGTGCCAATGATTGTTCCAATTAATAAAGCGGCAAGCATTGCCCAGGGGGAAGTGAGTTCAGGTTGGTGCTTGTTCATATCATCGTGTTATCGAAAAATCAAAAGATACGATTAATCAGCCTTAAAAATATTTAAAAAGGTCCTATTAACCAATACAATTATTTCATACGTTTTATATTATATCTTATATGATATATGATATGAGTGAGGGAGATTTTTGTCAACGATAATCAGAAAATAGGGTGGTTGTGTTAAATTAAATAAAAAAGAAGACGAGTACTCGTCCTCTTTTTTTTGATCAAATAATCAAAATTTTAGGGGATCAGTGCAGAGTTGTTGTGAAGCTGTTGGACTAATTCCTCAAAGTTTTGGTTTGATAAATCATTCATTGCGCTGGTCAGATGGATTTTCATCGCTTCTTCGGCTGCTTTGGTATCTCGTTTTTGGAAGGCTTCTAAAATCATTGAATGTTCAGGGATCGATTTGTCCATGCGAAGCCCTTGTGCAACGGATAATAGACGGTAGCGTTTGAGTTGATCGTCTAAATTGAGGAGCATGACTTGTAAGCGGGTATTCGAACATTTTTGGACAATGATGTTGTGAAAATCACTATTGATTTTTGATGCACCGCTAACATCTTTTGCCTGGAGGCATTCTGAATGAGCATCAATTAGAGATTGCATTTTCCTGAAATCTTCCGCTGTTAATAATGGGGTTGCTAAAGAAGCTGCGAGTCCCTCCAGTGCAATGCGGATTTGGAATATATTGATCATTTCTTGTGGAGTCAGTTCAGAAACATACGTCCCTTTGTATGGAACACGGGTTACCAGACCTTCTTTTTCAAGCCGCATTAATGCATCTCGGACCGGCGTTTTGCTAATTGCAAGTTGCGCCGCCAGGTCTCCCTCAACAAGACTCTGGTTGGGTAAAAATTGAAAAGTGAGAATTGCTTGTTTGATTTTTTCGTATGCCAATTTGTCTAGTGAGGGGGTTTCGTTGAGCGGCGATAGTAACGAGGCCATGGTTCCTCCTGGGTAACTAGTCTATAATGTTCATTTTATGGATTTAGTGGAATTTGTCTATATTTTTTATACGATACTTTTTGTGGTTGGCAAATGTATGCGTGTCGTATATAATATATTATACATGTTATACCAACGATTTCAATCGATTTATATCGATCAATGTTTACGAAAGTGAGCCAGGAGATGAAAAAAACCTTTATTACTGTCGATGCAAATGAAGCAACAGCAAATGCGGCGTACCGCACAAATGAAGTCATTGCGATTTATCCGATCACTCCTTCATCTGGAATGGGTGAATTATCGGATGAATGGGCTGCAGCTGAGAAACCAAATGTTTGGGGTACGGTACCGCTTGTAGCTGAAATGCAGTCTGAAGGCGGGGCTGCGGGAGCGGTGCATGGTTCTTTGCAAACCGGGGCTTTAACAACCACATTCACTGCTTCTCAGGGTTTGTTGTTGATGATCCCCAATATGTATAAAATAGCTGGCGAATTAACCTCTACGGTTTTTCATGTGTCTGCTCGGGCTTTGTCTTACCAGGCAATTTCAATTTATGGTGATCACTCTGACGTGATGTCCACCCGTGCAACCGGGTTTGCTTTATTGCCTTCACGGTCTGTGCAAGAAGCACATGATATGGCTGTAATTGCACAAGCTGCTACGCTTGAATCTCGCGTCCCATTTTTGCACTTTTTTGATGGTTTCCGAACATCCCATGAAGTAAGCAAAATCCAATATTTAACCGATGATGAATTAGGGAAGATGATCACTTCCGAGACAGTTTTTGCTCACCGAAATCGTGGTTTATCACCTGAACGTCCATTTATTCGTGGAACTTTGCAGAATTGGGATGTTTATTTCCAGGGGCGCGAATCGGTTAATCCATATTATCAGGCGTGCCCGGAAATTGTTGAAACCGTTATGAATCATTTCGGTGAAATCACTGGCCGAAATTATCGTTTGTTTGATTATGCTGGTGCACCGGACGCAGAACGTGTGGTGATCCTGATGGGATCTGGCGCTGAAACCGCCGAGGAAACAGCAAAATTCCTGGCCGCAGCTGGTGAAAAAGTTGGTGCGATTACTGTGCGGCTTTACCGGCCATTTTCAATGAAACATTTAATGGCTGCTCTGCCTGCTACTGTTAAAGCAATTGCGGTGCTCGATCGGACAAAGGAAGCGGGCTCAATGGGTGAACCGCTTTATCTGGACGTGGTTGCTGCGATCAATGAAGGTTTGTCTGCTGGGTTGGCGCCATTCAAAGCGGCACCTAAGATTGTGGGTGGTCGGTATGGCCTTTCTTCTAAAGAATTCACCCCTGCAATGGTTAAAGCAGTGTTTGATAATCTTTCCAAAGATGTTCCTGCCAATCACTTTACAGTGGGTATTTATGATGACGTTAGCCATACTTCATTAGCTTACGATCCGAATTTCTCGATCTTATCCTCAGATATTGCAGAATGTGTCTTCTTCGGTCTGGGTGCGGATGGGACGGTTGGTGCAAATAAGAACTCGATCAAGATTATTGGTGAAGACACGGATAATTTTGCTCAGGGTTACTTTGTTTATGACTCCAAAAAATCTGGTTCTGTAACCATCTCGCACTTGCGTTTTGGTCCTCGCCCAATCCATGCTCCGTATTTGATTGGAGAAGGCTCAGCCAGTTTCGTTGCGTGCCACAATTTCTCGTTCCTGGAACGCCTGGATATGTTAAAGTTTGCCAAACCCGGTGCAGTTTTTCTGCTTAACAGCCTTTATGGGCCAAAAGAGGTGTGGAATTACTTGCCGGTGGAAGTTCAAAAACAAATCCTGGATAAAAAATTAAAATTCTTTGTCATTGATGGTTATGAAGTTGCGAAAAAGGCTGGAATGGGCGGCAGAATCAATACCATCATGCAGACATGCTTCTTTGCTATTAGTGGTATTTTGCCGAAAGACGAAGCGATTGCGCAAATTAAAAAGACAATCCAAAAAACATACGGTAAACGTGGTGAAACGGTTGTCAAACAAAACTTTGAGGCGGTCGATCAGACCCTGGCTAACCTTTTTGAGGTAGAATTACCGGCTCAGGTTGCTGGTGAATTAAAGATGCGCGGTTCATTTGGCGAAGATGCTCCTGAATATGTAAAACAGGTTGTTGACCGTATTCTGGTCTTTGATGGTGATTCTTTGCCGGTCAGTGCGATGTCTCCAGATGGCACCTATCCGTCAGGAACTGCAAAATGGGAAAAACGCAACATTGCCCTGGAGATTCCGGTGTGGGAATCGGAAATTTGTATCCAATGCGGCAAGTGTGTATTAGTCTGCCCGCATGCAGCTATTCGGATGAAAGTATATGAACCAGCCCTGCTTGAAAATGCCCCGGCTGCTTTTAAATCCGTTGCTGCAAAATTTAATGAATTCCCGAACACAAAATTTACCATTCAGGTTGCCCCAGAGGATTGTACTGGCTGTAGTTTATGCGTTTCTGCCTGCCCCGCAAAAGATAAAGCCCAAACCGGCGTTAAAGCGATCAACATGGCTCCCCAGCCGGCTTTACGTGAGCAGGAAAAGGAAAATTGGGATTTCTTCCTTGCACTTCCCGATGTGGATCGGACAAAAATATCCCTTTCTACAATCAAAAATTCCCAGTTATTACAACCCTTGTTTGAGTTCTCCGGCGCCTGTTCTGGTTGCGGTGAAACCCCGTATGTAAAGCTGGTTTCGCAGTTATTTGGTGACCGAGCCATCATTGCGAATGCCACAGGATGTTCATCGGTGTATGGCGGCAGCCTGCCTACAACTCCGTGGACCATGAACCATGAAGGACGCGGTCCAGCCTGGTCAAACTCGCTGTTTGAAGATAACGCAGAATTTGGGCTTGGAATGCGGTTGGCTTCTGATAAGAAGTTCGAATATGCATGTGAAATAGTTCAAAAGTTAGCGGATAAAATTGGCGGGCGGCTGGCAGATGGGATTTTGCATGCAGACCAAAATTCTGAGTTAGGAATTCGCCAGCAACGCGAACGTGTTGCAGAACTAAAGACAGTTCTGCATGACGATCAGACCCCGTTAGGCAAACAATTATTTAGCCTGGCCGATGATCTAATCCGCAAGAGTGTTTGGATCCTTGGTGGTGATGGCTGGGCTTATGATATTGGTTATGGCGGCCTGGATCATGTCTTAGCCAGCGGACGGAATGTAAATGTCCTGGTTTTAGATACTGAGGTGTATTCCAATACCGGCGGACAGGCTTCAAAAGCAACTCCGCGGGCTGCTGTGGCCAAATTTGCTGCGAATGGAAAGGGATTAGCCAAAAAAGATTTAGGTTTGATCTCCATGTCGTATGGCAATATATATGTGGCAAGAGTAGCCATGGGCTATTCTGATGCGCAAACTTTGAAAGCATTTTTGGAAGCAGATGCCTATGACGGTCCTTCCCTGATCATTGCATACAGCCATTGTATTGCTCATGGTATCAGCATGGAGAAGGGGCTGGAACAGCAAAAATTGGCGATCCAATCGGGTGCCTGGTCGCTGTACCGGTACAATCCTGCTTTGGCCGTATCTGGGAAAAATCCTCTAGCAATCGACTCAAAAGCCCCAAGTATGCCAGTTTCTGAATATGCTTATAACGAGACTCGTTATCGCATGTTGGTAAACAAAGATGAAGTCAGGGCTGAAAAGTTAATGACCGAGGCAAACGAAGAAGCTCGTTTACGATGGGAGCGATTACAGCGTTTGGCTGAAGTAGAAGCTCAATTAAGGGCATCAAAAGAATAAATTACAAATCAATTGGAATAACTGGAGCTTTCTCTTTGCTCCAGTTATTCTTTTTTCTAATGAATTTTTGGTTGCGAAAATAAAAAATCAGATATATCATATTAGAACGTTTCCATAAGATTCTGGAACCGCATATAATTTTATTTCCCCTTAAGGAGGTGACCCCATTTTTTGTTCGTCTCCGTTTGTTTCTCTCTCACATTCCCAATTTTCGTAAAAAATATAGAAGGAGCAAAGAGATGAAAAGGTCCGCATTTTTGACCCTGGTGGTCATTATGATATTGTCAATGGTGTTAGCTGCTTGTGGAACAAAGGCTACAGAAGCTCCCCAGCCACAGGAAGAGGCTGCAAGTCCGATGGATGCATTAATCAAAGCTGCCCAGGCAGAAGGTGAGCTGACGGTTATTGCGCTGCCGCATGACTGGTGTAACTATGGTGAAGCCATTGAAACTTTCAAGACAAAATATAATATTAAAGTGAATGAACTGAATCCAGATGCTGGTTCAGGCGATGAAATTGAAGCGATTAAAGCCAACAAAGATAATAAAGGCCCCAACGCTCCTGATGTGATCGATGTTGGTTTTGGGTTTGGCCCACAATTAATTGAAGAAAAACTTGTCCAGCCTTATAAAGTCGCCACATGGGATAGTATTCCCACTGAATCCAAGGATCCAGATGGGTACTGGTACGGCGATTACTACGGTGTGTTGGCTTTTGAAGTAAATAAAGACGCCGTTACTAATGTTCCGCAGGATTGGGCTGATTTATTGAAACCCGAATATAAAGGCCAGGTTGCTCTGTCTGGTGATCCCCGTGTTTCTGCACAGGCTCAGATGAGTGTATATGCAGCTGCGTTGGCTAATGGCGGCTCATTAGATGATGTTGCCCCAGGTCTGGATTTCTTCAAGCAGATGAATGATGCCGGTAACTTTGTTCCATTGGTGGCCAAACAGGCTACTGTGGCAAAGGGTGAGACCCCTGTGATTATGCGCTGGGACTATAACGCTCTGGCCGATAAGGACGCTTTGGCTGGAAATCCGGAAATTGAAGTGGTCATTCCGCCCAGTGGTGTGATTGCTGGTGTGTATATTCAGGCAATTAGCGCGTACGCTCCCCATCCCAATGCTGCAAAATTATGGATGGAATTCCTCTATTCCGACGAGGGGCAATTGCTGTGGTTAAAAGGTTATTGCCATCCAATTCGGTATAACGATTTAGCTCAGAAAAATGCGGTTCCAGCTGATTTAGCTGCAAAGCTGCCTTCTCCTGAATTGTACGCGAAAGCTGTATTCCCCTCTATTGAACAGATCAACAATGCCAAAAAGGTTATTGCTGAGCAATGGATGACAGTTGTTGGCGCCGATGTCAAGTAATCCTCAACCTAAATCCTTAAATACAAAGCGGGACGCACCTCAGGTGCGTCCCGCCAATTCCGATTGGAAGAAGTGGTTGGGGGTGGTGCCATTCTTCCTGTTCGTGGTACTCTTTATTGTGCTGCCGTCTATTTCTTTGTTCGTTGGCAGTTTTCAAGATTCACAAGGAAAGTTTACCTTAAAAAATTTTGTTGACCTGACAGATCCGACGATATTTTCAGCATACTGGGTCAGTATTCGCATCAGCCTTGCCACTGCAGTTGGCGGTGGAATTTTGGGCTTCTTTATGGCTTATGCTGTAACAGTAGGCGGGCTGCCTCGTTGGGTACGCTCTGGACTATCAACATTTTCTGGCGTTGCTTCGAATTTCGCTGGTGTTCCTCTGGCATTTGCATTTATTGCAACTTTAGGGCGCACCGGTATGGTCACATTGATCCTGAAAACTATTTTTGGGATTGATTTATATGACCAAGGGTTTAAATTGTATTCTTTCTGGGGATTAACCCTCACCTATATGTATTTCCAATTTCCGTTAATGGTGCTGGTGATTACCCCGGCATTGGATGGGCTTAAGAAAGAATGGCGAGAGGCCTGCGAAAACCTTGGCGGGAACAGCTTTCATTATTGGACAAAAATTGGATTGCCGATTCTTTTGCCATCTCTGCTTGCTACCATGATCCTTTTGTTTGGGAATGCTTTTGGCGCGTATGCAACCGCACTGTCTTTGACCGGTGGATTTATTAACCTGGTTACGATTGTGATTGGTTCCCAAATTAAGGGGGATGTTTTACATAATGTTGGGTTAGGGTATGCTTTAGCGTTTGGGATGGTGATCATTATGGCGGTTTCGATGACAATTTATTATATCCTCCGCCGCCGCAGCGAAAGGTGGTTGCGGATATGAAAAAGGTAAGAATCTGGTCTTGGTTTTGGATTGTGGTTGGAGTGTTGTATTTTGTTATCCCACTGATTGCGACGTTTGACTTTTCGCTGCGAGCCAAAAAAGGGCAACTTTCATTTTTGGCCTATACCAATATTTTTACTGACCCGCAATTTTGGCAGACGTTTGTTTTTTCGTTGGAAATGGCTTTTTTCACTATTTTGGTCAGCCTGATTCTTGTAGTTCCAACGACCTATTGGATTCGATTAAAACTACCCCAATTACGAGTCGTCATTGAATTTATTTCTATGATGCCATTTGTTATACCTGCGATTGTTTTGGTATTTGGGCTAATAAAAGTGTTTAGTGGGTATCCTTTCCGATTAACCGACACAAATTTTGGTACTTATGTATTGTTGGTGGCAGGATACACGACTCTGGCTATGCCGTATATGTTCAGAGCAGTGGATAATGGGTTGGCGGCGATTGATGTTAGAAGTTTAACTGAGGCCGCTCAATCCCTGGGGGCAGGTTGGGGAACGATCTTATTCAAGGTGATATTCCCGAATATTCGTGTAGCTTTGCTTTCCGGCAGCTTTTTAACGCTGGCAACAGTAATTGGTGAATTTACGATCGCCAGTTTTCTGGTTGGTATAAAGGCCTTTGGTCCCTATATGTCGTTGATTGGTCAAAATAAAACCTATGAGTCATCTTCATTGGCGATTATCTCGTTTCTTTTGACCTGGGGATTAATGGGGCTCATTCAACTTTTTGCTCGCGGTGAGCAAACGAATCTCGCCGGGGCTCGGTAAACTACTTGTGAGAATACTATGGCGTTCTTAACATTGACCAATATCAATAAAGTATTTGGTAAAACCACCGCGGTTGATAATTTTAACCTTGACGTGGAAAAAGGTGAATTTGTCTCATTCCTTGGACCTAGTGGTTGTGGAAAGACAACGACTTTACGAATGGTTGCAGGGTTTGAAACTCCAACCACCGGTCAAATTACTGTGGGTGGTGATGATGTCACAACAAAATCCCCGAACCAACGGAATATGGGGATGGTATTTCAATCTTATGCACTATTTCCCAATATGAATGTTGCTGACAATATTGGGTTTGGGTTAAAGGTGGCCAAGAAACCAGCCGATGAGATTCGCATTCGGGTTAATGAGATGTTGAAGCTCATCCATATGGAAAATTTTGGTAACCGTTACCCATATCAAATGTCCGGCGGCCAACAGCAACGGGTTGCCCTGGCTCGTGCCATTGCGATTAAACCCCAGGTCCTATTGTTGGATGAACCTTTATCTGCGTTGGATGCAAAAATTCGGCTAGAATTGCGGACTGAAATTCGGGCTATCCAGCAAAAATTGGGAATTACGACGATTTACGTGACCCACGATCAAGAAGAAGCGCTATCGCTTTCTGACCGGGTTGTTGTGATGAAGGATGGCCGAATAGAACAGGTCGGTACGCCTTTTGAAATTTACAACTTCCCCCAAACACCATTTGTGGCATCGTTTGTGGGTACCTTAAATATCTTTGAAGCATCAGTCGTAGATCAACAAACTGGCAAATTGGAAGTTGCCGGACAACCTATCTGGCTGGCTGAGCCAAAAAATTTAAGCAATGGAACTGCTGTAAAAGTGGCTGTGCGCCCAGAGATATTTTCTCTTCAATCCCAAGAAGGATTCAATGAATTGGTTGGCCAGGTCGATTCGGTGATGTTTCTCGGGTCTATTGTGCGAGTTTTGGTTCGGGTTGGAAGCAACCGATTCTTCTTTGATTTATTTAATAATCCACATTTGGTTCCGCCGCGCGCAGGAGAAAATGTCAAGGTTTACTTCCCAAAAGAAGCATGCCTTGTGTTAGGTGAGCAAAAATAAACTGTTAGCTTCGAACCTCGGAAAGAACTTTCCGTAAGATTGCATCCAGTAATTGTTCATCTACCCGGCCGTTGATTCTGGCCAGTACAGCAGATTTTATTTGATTGAAAAGCGCCTCATCGGTATATGAATTCGCCGGTGAGGTGTTTTTTATCTCTTGTAACAATTTGGGGCTGTCATCCGTAAAAGGAATTAAACGGATTCCGGCTTTTCGTAAAAATTCCCTGGCAGCATCCGTTAGTGTCACCGAAGAATGGATTTTTATCTTCGATACTCCTTTTTGAATATAACACTCAACTTCTTGGGCTGTAAAAATTAACCTTGACCCGGTGGATGCCTTAAGAATAACTTCTTGATCGCTTTTTGCCGGGCTGGCTGTTGCACCAATATTTTGATTGGCTGTTTTTGATGTGCCTGGAGTAGCGCCAATCGAGTTCAGGAAGTCTTGAGCCGAAGGTGTAAATCTTGTTCCAGGCGGAAAGGATGGAATCTGTCCGTTTCCATTTTTCCACACCTGGCGCAATTCTTCTTCAGTGATGATCATATTACCGCCCTTCAATGCCCTCCAGGGCTTCTAGTGCACTTACTGCAGCGTCACGCGCCTGCAATATTTCCGATTCAGACCCTGAAAGCCACATCCGGCCAAATCTACCAACCGACGAAATGTGAATCAATTTTATCGAAGCCCCTTTTTCAGCTTCATTTACAGCGAAGTTAATATATGCAGCCGGGGCAACCTCCAGGACCAACATTGTTTCGCCTGGAACTAGCATCGATCCACGCCGAAACCGGTTAAGTAATTGGGCTTGATATGGATCAACATTTGTAATTACCTGTGAGGATGCGATAAACGGTTTGATACGTTCGTTGGGATTTAAGCCAAGTCTATCCAAAACAATCCGGCCAGCTTCAAGAACTTCAGCCTGTGAGTGTGAATGGACCTCAAACATGCCAAATTCGCGTTCTACAATTTGTGCACCCGGACGAGCTTCGGTACCTTTTACGGCAATATCTACCAGTCGAAAAACTTCATTGCCTGGGGCTACTTCAATGTACAGGGCTGCCATTCCTTCAGTTGGCAAATCGCCTTGCGTTATGGTTCCAACGAATGCCGCATATTGCGGCTGCATACGGTCTAGATATGAATAAACGCGTAATTGAAATGAATCACCCATGATGATTAATACTCCTCTCAAGGGCTGCATGATGGTATGCAATTCCTAATGGGGTAACGAGCATTGCGTGTTCTGGCACATGTACGGGTAGATTGATGTACTGGCTTACTACGCTGTCCATGGCGAAAAATTGGCTTGTTCCGCCAACCAGGAAAACCTGTTGTATGGGATAACCTTCAATATTTTTCTGAGTAATTGCAGCTACTTTTTCCATAACTGGACGAACAACAGGCAGTAAGCGAGGTTGTTCTTGCGGATTCCTTTTCATCAGTTCAGCTTTTTCATACGGTATACTTAATGCTCCTGCCACAGTTAAAGAAAAATGAACACCGCCAGTTGCTTCATCGGCTGTATGGATCACTTTTCCTTCCTGGATTACGGCAATTCCTGTTGTACCTCCACCAACATCTACTATCGCGCCTGCCTGCAAGCCAAGAACATAATTCGCTGCAGTAGGTTCATCTACCAGACCTACACAATGGAACCCCGCTGCTTCAAGTACATTCGCTGTGGCTCGTACTTCCGTATTGGGCACGCCAGGGGGATAGGCGCTTGCGGCTTGATCTAATTCGATGCCAGTTTGGTTTTCGATTTGATGCTTTAATTCACGCAAAATATCGACTGCGCCAATGAAATCGACAACTAAACCATCCCTGGCTACCTGGGCATACCGATATGCTCCAGCAATGGGGGTAAGGTCTGAGTTTAACACGCTGATTACAACGGTAGCCGTGCCCAGATCAACACCAACATAATACTTTGAGGGGGATAATGGGCGCGATGGTTGGAGCGAAACTGGCGCATTGATCACCTGATGAAATTCTTCCAGCCGATTTATGGTATTTTGGTTCATTATGCTGCTCCTGGCTGGCGATGGATCGAAACTGCTTGATTATAGATACATTCAATGACGTATATCGCAGCACTTAATCGATTCAATGCATGTATAAGATCCATTCTGTTGAGTGGGATCGCACACAATTCAACTTCACGGGATTCGGCGCGCAGCCAATTCAACCAAAGCAAGAGTTCTGGAGAAGAAGAAGTTGGCTCTAAATGAGATTGGTAAAATATTTGTTCGGGCTCATGTGATATTTTGTGAATTGCCTGTTCATCAAGACCGGCAAGCTGGATTGGCATGGGTGGGCGATTATGATATTCAGCGCTTAGAATTTCCCTGCAGTAAGCACCAAGGGTGTCGATCATTGCAGCGATTTCGTTTAAATTTTGTTTTCTTGCATGACTTGCTGTCAGTAAGAAACAGGCATTTAAAGTATCTAATCGCCCACGTAATATAATTTTGGGATCATTTTTTGAGCCAAAACTTTTACTATCCAATTGGGTAATCGTATCGGGTTTTGGGCCAGAATTAATGGAAAATTTTCCCGATGGGTCGATCGTGAAGCTGCCGGGATGATCCCAGCTTTGTGTTGACTTATTATCAGCAGCAGAAGGCGCCTTTTCTGATGATTTATCGCACTGAATGCTATGCAGAAAATCCAAAGCAGCCGGAGTAAACCGAGTCCCTTCGGGAAACTCCGGTAAATGCCGTTTTCCGTTCTGATATAAAGCGCGTAATTCAGCTTCTGTTAAAATCATTGAAAATTTATAGGCTGTTCAGAAATTAACCCTGATTGCGGCCGCCAAAAGCACCTTTGGATTTTTGTGGGAGAATCATTTCAACTGCAGAATCGGGGCGTGGAATGACGTGCACCGAAACAAGTTCGCCAACACGCTTCGCGGCAGCTGCGCCTGCATCAGTTGCAGCTTTTACCGCACCTACGTCACCGCGCACCATAACAGTGACTAAGCCACCTCCAACATATTCAGAGCCAATTAAGGAAACATTTGCGGCTTTTACCATAGCGTCTGCAGCTTCAATTGCGGCAACTAGCCCTTTGGTTTCAACCATTCCTAATGCGATAAGTGATAGTTCTGCCATGTGATCCTCCAATTAAATGATAGATTTACTTTGATTTTAATTCGGCTAAAACGCGTTGAACAATGAATTCAACCGTGTCTTCCCTTGTGCTTTGAGTGGTTAGCGTTATTCCTCCTGGTGCTGCAACACTTTTAAGAGCAGTTGGAGGGGGTGGATTAATTTCGTACGCAAGGTTTTTAATTGTATATAAATGGTGGACAGTTATATTGTCACCTGTGATTGCCCCGCCCACACCTCCAGGTCCGAGGGTCATGCTGGGGGGCAATCCCGTGGTCATGCCTACACCACCGAGCGAACTCATTGTGTTTACTACAATGCGGTGGACTGGCTTCTCTAAGCCAAAGGATAGTATGACATTTTCGTCTTGTGCGTGCAACGCCACGGAATGTCCAGCACCGCCAAAACGGATCAATTCAATGCAACGCTGGCATCCCTCTTTCCAATCATTGACTTCATACCAGCCTAGAACAGTGGTTAATTTCTCGCGGGAGAGAGGTTCGGAAGGACCAACAAGATTAAGGCGGGCAACCAGAATGCGTGCTTGCGGAGGTACTTCAAAACCAGCCATCTGCGCTAAAACCTGGGGTGACTTCCCGACTGATTTTGCATTGATCGATCCATCCGGGAAGAACAATGCTTTTCTTAGCTTATCAGCTTCACCTTCAGAAACAAAATAGGCTCCTTCAGCGGTCATTTGGCGAGCAAACGCCTCTGCAACGGGCTTATCAACCACAGCTGCTTGCTCGGTAGCACAGATCACTGAAAAATCAAAGGATTTGCTGGCGACCAGGTATTTTGCCGCTTTGGCAAGGTCAGCGCTTCGATCTATATAACAGGGTACGTTCCCTGGTCCAACACCATAGGCAGGTTTTCCAACGGAGTGGGCAGCACGCACCATCGCAGTTCCCCCTGTTGCTAAAATTAATGAAACCGATTTGTGCTTCATCAATTCGTTGGTACCTTGCAAATTAATGGCTGACATACAGCTGATCAACCCTTTAGGAGCACCTGCTCGCTCTGCGGCTTCTGCAATAGTTCGAGTTGCTTCGAATGTGCTGCGCGCAGCAGATGGGTGGGGTGTCACAATGATTCCGTTACGCGCTTTGACCGCAATCATACTTTTAAACATCGCGGTGGATGTGGGGTTGGTGGACGGCACCAATGCCGCAATTACACCCATCGGTAAGGCAATTTGGATTAATCCCCTGGAAGGATCGCGGCGAATTACCCCAACGGTTTTTTCGTCTCGAATCGTTTCCCACAAAATGCGCGAACAAAGTTGATTTTTTAATGTTTTATGTTCAGGGACCCCATAACCAGTCTCTTCGTGTGCCATCCTGCCTAAACGTTCAGCAGCACTAGATCCGGCCTCAGCCATGGCTGCACAAACACGATCCACCTCTTCCTGGGATGCATGTGCCCATTGTTCCTGGGCTTTTTTTGCCGCCAGGGCTAATTGTCTGGCTTCTTGAATCGATATGAGGTCTGCGTCGAATTCACTCATGATGTCCTCGCGGTTAATAAAACAAAGGGCGACGTGCTACATCTAAAACCATGTCTTGAAAGGCTAAAGCAGCAGCCTCACAGGCAGATTGTTCACCAGTTAATATTGCTCCCATGAAATTTGTCTCGGACGGTGGGGCAGTATATGAAACAATTTCAACATCAGCGGCTTTCAGCGCTGCGTCTAAGGCTAAACAGCCTTCAAGAGGTGGAGCAATTAAATAAGCAATAGGAGATTTTATGGGAATATTACAAATCTTTGATAGATATGACCCGGTTTGAGAGATAACATGAGGAAAGAACGCGATTGAGTCATCGTCATTGGCTGAGTACCATAAAGCCTTGGTGGATAGATAATCAACTGCTGCGTCCAATCCAGAACGAACCTCTGCCGGATCCGGGCCAGCCAACATGGCAATAATTTCGCCTGATAGCAAACCCGAGGAATGTTTTGCCCCTGCGTAGAAAGATTTCGCATAGATTACTTCTACTTCTGCTTTTTTGGTGGCTTCATCAATCGAAACATAGGTAGCATCATCATTGTCGGCTGTAAGTATTCCCAAACTGCGTTGATTGGGGCGTAGGCCCAATACGCGAGCATAGTCGGGTGCTACTTGAGATATCAAGCGCACAGCTAATGGTTTTGCTTTGATAGGATCTAGAATTGCCATTGGATAACCTCCCTTATGATTCCATGATTTTAAGTTTCACACCGGAGGCTTGCTGGCGGATCATCTTTTGGGCTACTTGCAGGGCGTATGCGCCTGCTTCCAAAGGATTTGTCCCCCCGCCATCATAGATGTTACATATAACGTCCCGTTCCGCATCAGTGTGGCCATTTTGTGGGTGATAGGCCATATAAGCGCTCATCGAGTCCGCACGGCCTAGCCCAGGACGTTCTCCAATCAGTAAAATCAATACATCAGGCTGGATGATGTCACCGATATCATTCATGACACCAACCCGGCAATATTGAATAAAAAATGGTGTGCCAAAAGATAGATTGGCTGTTTTGCAGCCAGCTTGAAGCACAGGAAAAATTTTTCGGAGATTTGCTTCGATTGCTGCAGCACTTAATCCATCCCCTATACATACCTGAATATTTGGCTTTTTTGTGCAGCGTTCCGAAATGATTTTTTTCGCTTCCGTGCTTAACTGGCGGCCTAAATCAGGGCGAAGTAAATATTCTTGTTTCCCGTTGGTAATACAGGTTTGTACTGAAAATAATTTAAATTCCTTCAGCAGATCAGGATCTACATCCCGGAGTAATGCATCTTGCGTAACAGCTAGATCGCTTTGGAACAGTAAAAGCGAATTGGTTTTTGATCTTGGGCCAGCACGACCCACGCCAATGCGTGCTGTGGTCGTTTCCATCAGGGCTGTCAATCCATCTGGATCGAAAGGATTTGATATTCCCGGGCGATTCCGTTCTTCGGGGGTGGTTGGGTCTGGCAAATCAATGACCAGTTCAGTATTTTGGGTTGGATGCTGTTGTAAAGTTTTAACTGGTGATACCGATTTATTTTCTTCAAAAGGGGGTTTTATAGGCAACGCAGCCGGAGGTGGTGGTGCTGAAATGGAAGGAGGGATTGCGGTGTTTTGAACGGCACCAGCTGCAATCAGTTCCTTCACTACTGAATTAATGAGGGTTTCTAATCGATCTTCTTCCATCACTGCCTCACCGGGACAGGAACAAGGTCGGATCGCCGGCTTTTTCGGTTAATCGACCTTGTTTCATAATTCCAATAGATTCCAGCCAGGTTTCAAATTCAGGAGCTGGTTTAAGGTTGAAAATTCGCCGTAATGAGGCGGTATCATGATAAGAGGTTGATTGGTAGGATAACATCGAGTCATCCGCCATTGGCACGGCCATAAAGTAATTACAACCTGCTGCAGTTAATAAAATGGCTAAATTTTCACTGTTGTTTTGGTCTGTCCTGGCATGATTGGTATAACAAACATCGCAACCCATTGAAATACCGGTCAATTTACCCATGAAGTGATCTTCAAGACCTGCGCGGTGAATTTGCTCTGTATTGTATAAATATTCCGGTCCTATGAACCCGACAACTGTGTTGACCTGAAAAGGTTCATATTTTTTAGCCAGTCCGTAATTCCTGGCTTCAAGCGTCAATTGATCCCAACCATGATGGGCATTTGCCGATAAGGCCGATCCCTGACCTGTTTCAAAATACATGTAATTTGGCCCGGCAGGGTAACAATATTTCTTGGCCAATGCAAAGGCTTCGTCCAGCATGCCAACTGAAATTCCAAAAGAATCATTGCCCTTTTGAGAGCCGCAAATAGATTGAAACACTAATCCCACAGGGGACCCCGCTTGCATACACCGCATTTGTGTGGTTACATGGGCTAATACACAGGTTTGCGTTGGAATTTCCCAGGTTTTGACAATGTCATAGGTCATATCTAGTAGTCGGGCAACGGAGGCATAACTATCATCCACTGGATTGATACCAATTACCGAATCTCCGCATCCATAAGAAAGCCCTTCATAGATTTCCGCCCGAATACCTTCAGGAGAATCTGTTGGATGGTTGGGTTGGAGGCGAGAAGAAAGGGTTCCAGAGAGGCCAATCGTGTTGACGCAATGCCTAATTACGCGAATTTTTGAGGCGGCATAAACCAAATCCATGTTCGACATGAGTTTGGTAACTGCTGCAATCATCTCAGATGTTAACCCATTGGAGATGCGCTGAATTTGGTCACCGTTTGTGGACTCAGATAGCAACCACTCTCGTAATTCTCCAACAGTCCAATTCTTAATTTCCGCATAAATGGTTTCGTTTACGGCATCTTGGATCACACGGGTGACTTCATCCTGATCATAAGGCGCAACAGGATTTTCTCGAAGCGTCCATAATGGTACTTCTGCCAGCACCAGTTTTGCAGCAGCACGTTCTGCGGTTGTTTCAGCAGCAACCTCAGCCAAACGATCTCCGGATTTTTCCTCATTGGCTTTTCCCATTAATATCCGCAGATCCGGGAATTCATATTGTTTACCAAATAATCGGGTGCGCAGCAGCATGTGTATCTTACACCTAATGAAAAAAGATAAGAGTTTTGACAACAAGGGGAACAACGCGACCATCCATTAAAGGGGTGCCAATATCAATATAATCGCCTTCTTCAAGCCCTACCTGATCAATAACCAATAGTGGTCGGGTTCCAACCAAACCTTTTAAGGTTTGCCCCAATACTTGAGCGTAATCCCGTTTAATGATCACAATTATTGGTTTGGAAGAGGGGAGAATCCGAGAAAATTGATCTAACCCATTCGCTAATTGGAGCAATTGTGGATAATCTAAAGATTGTTCGACCGCTAGAGAAATTGCAAATGGATCAGTTGCCACTTCTAAATCCCAGCGCTGTAACGCCAGTCGAATGGATTCTGCAATTACAGATGGCGATTGAGAGGAGCCATTCAGAACTGGCCGAATAACCGGAACATTTTTCAACGGTAAAATCGCCTGATCCGCCCATATTGTAGATCCTGACAAGGTTAAAGTTTGTGAGCTTGCACCCAGCACAGTGGCTCTTTGGGTTTCTGAAGGTCGGATTATGGTGTATTTACGAATTTGTTCATTTTCGCGTATGCTTTGTGCTAACAAAGGTCCGATATCACCATGAATGCAAACATTCGCTACGCTGTTCAAAGAGATTGGTTGGTAATAATAATACCCAATACCGCCAGAAAACATAACCGGCTTCCCGTACCCTGAAATATTGGAAGGCTGTGTCTGGTAAAGTTTTTCAGCCAGTGGGGAGGTTTTCCCTTCTATAAGTTGGACCG
>JAJUJY010000251.1 GCA_029265085.1 Chloroflexota bacterium | reverse complement strand
GAGGATTGATCAATTTCTAATTTAATATTTCCCAGAATTTGGTCACGCAGGTTCAATGGGATTTGCACTTGATTTCCATGACTTTCAAAGGTGGCTGATGGATTCAGATAGCTGTATGATCTTTTACCGGAAGATTCCAGGGTTTCTTGCCATCCTTTTTCCAAAAACAAACGGTTCAGCGAACGAATTTCTTCAAGACTTTGTTGGGTTGTTTGGAATAAATTTGCATTTTCTAGAGCGATCGCAATACTGTCTGCGATACCTTCCAGAATCATGATGTCATTTTCATCAAATGCGTTTGGCTTGGTGGATTGGATGGTCAATGCGCCCAAACAGGTACCACGAGCAATAATGGGTAAGGCCATTTCAGATCGAGTCAACGGAAGGTAGGGATTATTGAACCGAACTGCTTCACGACCTGTATCCAGTGCAATACGCGGGGTTAAGCGAGAGGTTGCCCAACCGATCATTGAGGTTCCACCGACTTGCAGACGGTGATGATTGGTCATCATTTTTTGACCGGCTTCACCGGTACCAGCCTGCAATACCGCAAATTTCCGTTGTTCGTCGAGTAAGAAAATACCAACATAATATAAATCGAACTCTTCCTTGATGAGATCAGCTACTTTTTGGAGCAGATCAATCGGCTCTAACATGCTGGTAATGGACCGAGAGATCGATGCGGCTGTTCTTAATTGTGCAAGGCGGCGAACAAGGTCTTGCGTACGCTGCTCAACACTGATCTCTAAACCAGAACGGGCTTTCTCGATTTCTTGATTTAATTCGACCTGTTTCTTTAAAGTGGTCTGGAGACCGTTAACAATAATGGTGATGGCAGAAACGATAAATGCGCCCAGGAAAATCGTGTGTGCCCCAACAGTCATCCAACTGGATGTCTGGTTGGCATTGACTAAAAACATTATGTCAGGGGCAGGAATTAGCCCGTTTGCCATACCGGTTGCGAATCCAATCATGGTTATCGCTGCAATTACCATGGCCAGGAGGCCATTTTTTAAGCCTAGCAGCAGGCCAGAGAGAACCATGACAGCAATCATGTAGATCGAGCCATTACGGCCTACGCCGTATTGGAAAAAGTTTTGAACACCTAACGCATAGAAAACAAATAAAACCGCGCGTACTCGTAAACCGTACGGCAAATCTCGTTTAAAGGGAAGAACAAGCATAATCAGCAACGCAATGGTGTAAAACGCAAATACCCCATAATCTTTTCTTACAAGCAATCCGCGCGCAGCTAGAGAAAAGGTTAGAATAGCACCAAAAAAGATCAACCAATGGAGTGTTTGCAAGATGCGTTCTCGCCAGATGAGAACTTCTCCCTCTTTTTCAATCCAGGGAGGAGTATTTTGGGGAAGAATATAGCGGAACATGCTCATTGTTTTACCTCCAGGTTTCGATCCTGGGCAGGATATTTTCCATTGTTTCCGTGATTACCGGCAGGTGCAGCATGGTTATTTTCAGTTTTTTCCGTCTCACTACCGATGGAAATTTCGATTTCTGCCTTTTTGGCATTTAATGCTCTGGCTAATTCGGTTGCTGAGGTACGTAAGATGGTTTCAATATCAACGGAACGCCGAATTTTACTGGTGATTTCAAATAGTTGTTCTTGCCGCTCAACCTGGCTGGAGATTTGGGATAACAAACGAGCGTTTTGGATAATTGCGCCGATGTTGTTACCGAGTGTCCCCAAAATTTCCTGGTCACTTTCGTCATACGCGGCCACTTCTTGGGATTCGATATTTAATACACCGATCAGTTGATCCGTATATAAAATTGGAATTGCTAATTCGGAACGTACCTGATCATCAATGGTAATGTAATGCGGGTCTGTAAGGGTATCTGATACCCGGTAAGGACGCCGGTTCATCGCCGCAAAGCCAACAACGCCTTCGCCAATGGCGGTCTGGTATCTCTTGAAATCGATGTTTTCATACCCTGCGGCGGCCTGGATTTCAAGTAATTCTTGTTGATTGAGGATGTAGACCGAGACTCGATCACCGCCCAGGGCAGTATGCAGACCGGATACAATGGTTTCCAGGGCTGTATGAACTTCGTTTGTGGTTGAAGCTGCCGAGGTAATTTGGTGAATTAAGCGGTGTTTTGCAAGGTTATCTTGTGCTTCGGCATATAAATTGGCGTTAGAAACAGCAACAGCTAACTGGTCGGCAAGAATTTCCAGTACATTGACATCTTCAGGTGTAAATGCGCCGATCGATTTACTTTGCACGTCCAATGCGCCAAGCAGCGTGTTACCACTGATCAGAGGTATGGTTAATTCCGCTCGGGTGTCCGTCAGATAAGGGTTGGGGTAATAGTTTGGATCCTCGTAAACGTTGTTCCGGATCATCGTTTCCCGTTTTTCAGTTGCCTGCCCTACAATTGACCTTGATCCAACGGCAAGGCGATGCCCTGTGCGGCGTAATATCTGGCCGGAATCACCAGAGGCTTCACGCAGTACAAGGTGTTTCCCCAGCGGATCCAGCAAAAAGACCGAGGCGTGGTAATGTCCAAAGCGTTCACGGATTAAGTCCGTTGCGCGTTTTAATACTTCCTCCACCTGGAGGGTTCCGTTGGTATTGCGCGCAATTTCGGCAGCCGTTAACAGATAACTGGCACGGCGTTGAATTACATCTTCAGCAGATTTGAGTTCTGAAATATCTTGCGAGATACCCATGATACCAACCACCTCGTTATTGGCGTTGGTTAAGGGGATGCGAGAGACTAGCTGCCAGGTGATTTTCCCGTTTATTTCTTGTTTTTGGCCAATCTCACCAATCCTGGGAGAATTGGAGTCCATAACAGCCTTATCATTGGCGAAGATTTCCTGTCCATTGGTTTCGCCGAATAATTCAACATCAGTGTGTTCCATCATTTCGTCAGCTGAACTATAACCATGCTCTTTCACGAATGATGATGAAACCCGTAAATACTTTCCTTGGCGATCCTTGAAATACACTTTTTCAGGAATATCTGCCAGCAGTGATGATAATAAGAAACGTTCCTGGTCGTATGCCTGAAGGGCTTTGGTCATTTCGGTTAATAATTGCGCGTTTCGAATTGCTACAGCGACCTGAGCGCCAAAGCGAGTGAACAAGTTGAGATGTTCATCTGTAAAGCGGTTATCTCTTTCCTGGTCTTGCAAAATCATGGCTCCAATCACTTCACCTCGTACAAAGAGGGGAATACCCATCCACGACCGGGCTGGTTTGCCAACGATTTTGGCACCCAAATCTCTTGCTGCTTGTTCTGTGTTTTTAATTAATTTGAGGGATTTTTTTTGTTTGATAACGATTGATGTCAAACCTTCGCCAAGCGGGAAGGGTGAGATTTGTAAAAGCTGAGAACCTTCTTTTGCATAAGGAACTTCAATAAAGTCAGTTTTAGAGTTGTATAACGCGACAAGGAAATTTAGATTTGCCCCAATTTGATTTACGATCTGTTGGTGAAGGATTTCAAAAAGCTGGGACATGTCTGTCTCAAGCGAAATTGCCTGGGTAATGGCTGTAATTGTTTCAGTTTCCTGAAGGCGATTTTCCAGAGACTTAAGTGTGCCGCTTAGTTCAAGCGTATTTCCTAATATGTTTTTGGCATTGACGATTGATGAAAGGAAAGTGGAGTTAAAGGGGGTGTCATTGCGGCTGCCAATCGCAATCACCTGGGCGGGAATTCCATTGACCAAAATTGGCAAAATGGCAACATGCTTGCAAGCCCGCCGGGCAAAGAAATCAAGCAGATAGGTAAATTCTTGTTGATCAGATAAATCCTGATAGACAATACTGGATTGGCTGGATAATAATGGAATTTCACGTTGAGCAGGAATAGCCAGACCCAGTAACGATGAATCTTGAGGAGAACCTTTTTTATCTTGAATCCAGGCGAATTTTAATTGGTCATTCTCTAATAGCAACCGAACGGCAACATAATCCATTTGTGAAAACATATGCTGCAATTCTTGAATTGCATCCGCGGAATTTTTCTTTTGGGCAAGGAGCAGGCTGCTTTTGTCAACCAGTTGAATGTCCGGTAAGTGCTGCTGTGCTGCATCGACCAATAAAACGTTGTTCAGGGCTATCGCAATCTGGCTGGCTGTTTTTTCAAGCGATTTGGTTGATTCGGCTTTAAATGCGTCCAGTTGGTTTTGCTGGATGTCAATTGCACCAATTACTTTGTGATTAATCGCTAACGGCAGAATGATCTGTGATTTTGTATCTGCCAGAATGGCATCACTTTGTTGGAAGATTCCTTCTTGAGAAAGGTCATTGGTGAAAAATGTTTGATTGTTTACGGCAACCCACCCCAGGGCTGATTGGGAATTGATCGGTACGTGGAGATCTTTATTTATATTGGTTGATGGATTTTTCGCCCGGAATGCCTTTAAGTGTGCCTGTTCACTGCTATCATCAACCAGATAAAATCCGACCCACTGCGCATTGGTTTGTTCGATGAGGGTTTCTACGGCGTAATTCTCCACTTCTTCCAGTGTTTTTGCAGAAATTACAAGCCGTGTAATTTCTGATGTGGTTTTAATTTGGGATACCCGTTCCTCAATGCGGTCTTGCGCT
>JAJUJY010000066.1 GCA_029265085.1 Chloroflexota bacterium | reverse complement strand
GCGGGTGTTTGTCGTGGCCCCTTGCGGATGCCAGACAACATCATAAAATAAGCGCACGCCATCCTTGTGAACAAATACTGAGGCGGTTGGGGTATCGTCGTGGAACAAATTCCAAATTGGCCCGCTGTATACCAGGTCAAAGCTGAGTTCCTCACCAGGCTGCAGCGGAACAGGCGGCTGGAACACCAGAATAGAGCCTTCAAAATGAGCCGGCAGTTCGGATGAAACAATTGTGAAAGAGGGGTCCAACAAAAGGCCAAAATCGGTCAGCGGTTGCTGAGATGGGTTGCTGACAGTCAGGTGAGTCGTAAAAACAGGTTGGTCTGAATGACTCATATCCAGGTTGAGATTGATCGCTCCCAGTGCGGCAATCCGATCTAATGGATAATTTGTATCCGGGTAGGTGTATGGCGCAATCTCAGCGTTAGCAGCATATTGACTAAAACTAAATCCAGCAAGCAAGGCCCCAAGCAAACCGACCAATACTGCCAGGATAGAACTCCTGTGATTGCGGCGGACAACAACTCCCAATGCCAGCAAACTAAGCAAAAGGATTATCAAACCCAGGTAAAAGAGATTGAAGTATTGCGGTAATACCCCAAAGGGGAGGCGTAAAAACACTTCCGAAAAGTAGCTGACACCCTGGCGCATAAAATTAAACAGGGTAAAAGCAGGAAAATCTGAGCCAAAACGGGAAGGCAGCAATAGGAATCCTAACCAGACAGAAGCGAGTACCGGAACGGACCAGCGCCCAAGACGCAGCCAGGCAGCAGCACACCAGGCCAGCGCAGAAGCAAACGCAAAGGTTACCCCAGCTTCCAGGATGAATATCGGCGCACCTTCCCAAAAAGACAACAGGGGACCCTGTACCGCTGCAAAGATCAATGGAGCTGCCAGCACACTCAGTAAAACAAGCAGACCGGCCAACCACCGCCCGACCAGCACTTCCAGGCCAGTAGGGTAACTGTCTTCTAATTCGCGGCAGCGCGCTCGTTCTGCTCGTGAAGCAGCTATTCCACCCAAGAACAGGGCTGCCAGTGAGCCAATGCCGATGGTAAAGCGGCCTAAACCAGTTTCCAGCAGCGTGCGGGCTGTGCCGTCAAACTTGCCAAAACCTAGCAGATAAGCAGCCAGTATACCCAACCAGAGGAATTGGAAAACTACAAAGCTCCAATGCCGGGCAACTAAGCGAATTTCCAGGTTGAATGCGCTGGCAAAACGGCGAAGGATTGGGTTGGATTTAGTCACAACGCACCTCCGCGATGAGGGACATATAACCATCTTCCAGGGTCGGTTCCACTGCAATGGCTGAACGGAATGGTTGTTGAGGATGGAGCAGGCGCACCTGAATTCGATCCCCCTCGGGACGTGAGGAAAGAATTGGATAGCGGCGATCAATTTCCTGCCACTCGGATGAGGCAATATTTGCCAGCCAGACTTGCCCGGAAGCCAGCCCGCTCAGAGCAAGGGTTGTGCCGGTGAAAACCAGCCGTCCGTGGTTAAGCACTGCCACACCTTTGCAAGATGCTTCGATATCCGCCACAATGTGTGTGGAAAGTAAAATGGTGCGCTGGCGCGAGAGCCGGGAGAGCATGTTGCGAAAACGGATTCGTTCTTCTGGGTCTAATCCTGCGGTTGGTTCATCCACTACCATCAGTTCGGGTGAGCCAAGCAGGGCCTGAGCAATTCCTAATCGTTGTCTCATCCCACCGGAGTACCCACCTACCTTGCGGTTGGCGTCTTTTTCCAGGTTTACCTCATTTAAAACAGTTTCCACTGCTTCCCGGCGTAAATTTGAGGGGATATTTTTTAAAGATGCAATATAGTCTAATAACTCAAAGGCATTCAGATTTTTATAAAATCCAAAATCCTGCGGGAGGTAACCAAGGACATTCCGGATCTGGTCAGGGTGTTTGCATGCATCCCATTCTCCGATGGTTACTTTTCCGCTGGTTGGGGCTAACAAAGTAGTTAAAATGCGCATCAGCGTGGTTTTTCCGGCACCATTTGGGCCAAGCAGGCCGTACATGCCGCCAGAAATATTCCAGGAGACTGAATCTAACGCACGATGTTTTCCATAATCTTTTGTCAGTTGCTCAATTTTGACTTCCACAATAAAACTCCAAAAAAGAAATTGTAACAGTATGTAAGACGGAGATGTGGAAACTATGGTTTAATCTTGCGCCAATCACGTTATTGGCAGCGGTAATTTCTCAGCTTTTTCTCAGATTATCTTTTGGGCAAAGGGACCGCAAAGTTAATTTCGCCTGACTCCTACGACAAACAGGCAGCAGGCTGCATGGAAGCGGCCGTCAGTTCTCAGTCGTCAGCAACCGGCTTTCAGCAAATAATCTAGAAATCAACCAACGCAGGTGCGAGGGTAGATCGAGCACGCCGGTAAAACCAGAAACCTTTTTGCCTCGCCCTGAACAGCCGTTGACATCTTTGCCCGATGGAATCTATTAGCGATCAGCCTTCAACTCCAAAAATCCTCAGTGTTCTCTGTGCCTCTGTGGTGAAAAAAAGGGTTACAGGGAACAGATTGCAGATTCTGACAACTACCAACTGTCAACCGCTCACCGCTACCCGCTTTGCACGATTCCTTCGAGCATCTGTTCGTATGCCCTCACGATGGCAGGCAGGTCAAAGGCACGGGCTTTTTCCAGGCTGGCGGATTGGAAGGCACGCAGGCGCGGCAAGTCACTCAGCAGCGCACGCAGTGCGGCTGCCCAGTTTTCCGGCTGCTGCGGGTTACCCAGAAAGCCGTTCACCTCCGGCTCGATCAAATCCACAAAACCGCCCACATTTGAGGCAACCATTGCCATGCCCAGGCCCAGTGCCTGCACGCCCACAACGGGCAAGCCCTCGGAGAGCGAGGGCATAAACAGCAAATCGGAATGAGCCATCCAGCCCAATACCTGCTCAGGTGTCACCCATCCGGGCAGCTCAAACCGCTGGCGCAGACCCAGGCGGTCAATCTCTGCTTCCACCAGCGGGCGGAGCGGACCGTCACCAAGCATTGTGCAGGTCCAGGGCAGACCGGCAACCTGTCCCAACGAGCGGATCACTTGCAGCGGGTCTTTTTGCCCAACAAAGCGCCCGGCAAACAGGATGCGCGGCTGCGGTTCGCGTTCATCGCGCGGCGGTAATGCGGCCAGGTCCACCCCGTTGGGGATTACCTGCACTGGTACCGGATAATGCTGCAAGGCCAATCCGCGGGTATATTCACTCACCGCCGCAATCTTTGCGGCACGTTTCCAAATTGGCGGTGTAAAGGGTTGGATAAAACGGAACCAGCGCCCGGTCTTATCTGGTACGCCGCCGGGCACATCGCCCAGGTGCGCTGTCAAAAGATAGGGTACACCGGTCAGGACATTTAAGCTATACGCAATTGGACCTGCCGGGACCGCAAAGTGAACGTGAATCACGTCCGGTTTCCAACGGCGGATTTCTCCCAGCCCGGCGGTGATCGCGGCCAGGACGTAGCCTGCCATTGCATCTAACCCGGCTTTATACGGCAGTTTGCGTCCGCTGGCCAGCCGCCGGATTTCCACCCCATCTGCATTTTCCTCTTTGGGCAGATCGCCCCAATGGGCGGTCAGCACGCGCACGGCGTGCCCGCGTTCGGCCAGTCCGCTGCACAGATCTTGCGCCACGCGGCCCCCGCCCCCACCTACCGGCGGGTACTCGTGGATCAATACCAGGATGCGCACGGATTATTCCTTTGGTTTGCCGTTGAGCACCTTACGCACGGTGTAGGTTGGTTTATCCTGCGACTCGTGGTACGTGCGCGCCAGCAGTTCGGCGATCAAGCCCATCAGGATGGATTGGAAGCCGAGGATGAAAAACATGGCGCTCATCTGGAAGAGCGGTGAAGCCAGCACCGAGATGGAGAAGAACACGCGCCGGAAGAACAGGTACAGCAGCACCAGCCCGGAGAGGATCATCAAAATAATACCCGTCCCGCCAAAGAGGTAGATCGGCTTGTTGGCATAGCTGGAAAGAAATTTGACGGTGAACAGGTCCAGGATCACTTTGAGGGTGCGTTCCAGCCCGTACTTGGCTTTCCCAAAACGGCGCGGATGGTGGCGCACCGGCATTTCCAACATCTTCGCGCCAACTGAATTGGCATAGACCGGGATAAAGCGGTGCATTTCGCCATAGAGTTTAAAACCGGTAATCACCTCGCGGCGGTAGGCTTTGAGCGTGCAGCCGTAATCGTGCAGATGCACCCCGGTCACGCGCGAGATCAGGCCGTTGGCCAGGTGCGAGGGCAGCGTGCGTGTTACGTAGGTATCCTGGCGGTCTTTGCGCCAGCCGCTGACCACGTCGTAGCCTTCTTCAATTTTGGCAAGCATCAGCGGGATATCGGCGGGATCATTTTGCAGGTCAGCATCGATCAGGACGATGATCTCACCGCGCGCGTGGTCAATCCCGGCGGCAATGGCGGCGGTCTGCCCAAAGTTGCGGCGTAAAAATACGGCCATGATGTGCGCGGGGTCCTGGGCGGCCAACTCTTCCATCACCTGCGGGCTGCGGTCGCGCGAACCGTCGTCCACCAATACCAGCTCCCACTCGATCTGGAGCGGGTCAATGGCTGCCTTGACTGCCTGCACCAGCAGCGGTAGGTTTTCTTCTTCATTATAAACAGGGGAAACAATGGATAAGTACATGGGATGTGGGTAGTAGATAGTGGGTAGTAGTTAGTGGCTAGTGGCTAGAGTTTGTATCAAGTTTTGAAGTTATCTTATCATTGTTTGGGTAAATATGAGAGGGCGTTGGCTATCTCTTCTCACACCACTCATCACTTGTCACTTTTTACTGGCTACTTCCCAAACACCTGCAATTCCGATTTTCCGCCGCAGGTGGAAAGCAGCAAGGGGGCAATTACTTCCCGGTAACCAGCCGCCTGGATTTGCTCCATCAGTTGAGGGGTGATGTAATTCGCTTCCGCCAGCAAGAAATCTGCTTCTTTCAGCCAGCGGGTGGAGAGTTCTTCGTTCCAGTAGCCGTAGCGGAAGAGATGATCGGCATCCCCGCCTGTGCGGAAAGAATAGGTGTCGTTTAATTGGGGCGGGAAAATATGGATACCGGGCAGGTAGAGCAGCACGGCCGGTGAGGTGCCGCCGCGCCAGTCCACGGTGCTGCCAGGTGAGATCAACCGGGATAATTGATAACCGGCTGCCTCAATCCGGTTGACGGAATTGTCCTTGCAATCATACGGGTTGGTGCCGCCGCCTAACAGGCGCGTTGGGGTGAGCAGTGCAGCCAATCCCAGCATCCCGGTGCACAGCACAGCCGCGTAAGACCAATTTTTCTTACGTTGTCGCAGTGCTGCCCAAACTGCCCAGCCGGCCAGAAGAATCAACAAACCGGCTAGTGCTCCCATCAGGGTCGGCAGCAGGCGAGGGAATACGTCAATCATCACCTGCTCATACGTGAGGTTGAATTTATTGGCAAACAACGTCCATAACTCGGTGCTGCCCGGCAGAATGCGCCCGCCGCTGAAACGCGGAACCTGTATATTCGCCAGGGATTTTGCCTGTTCCTGCATCCAGACGTTTCGATAGCTCAGATCGGCAAAAGCAGAAAAGCCCAGTCCTGTGCTGAGGATTAATGCAGCACCAGCTGAAAGCCAGCCAGCCAGCTTGCCGGATTGGACCCGCCAGGAGCGGATGAGTAGGGCGCTAAGCAGTAATCCGCTCAGGCTGAAGAAGGAAAGATATCCTGAGAAGCAGTGCGTGCAATAGTCACTGCCTGCCGAAGCAAGATAATGCGCTCCGGTCTGCACTGCCAGGAAAACGGAAAGAAAAATCCCCGCGCGAAAGTCTGCGGTGGAACGCCAGGTAGATTTCTTTGGCCAGAGCAGCCAGCCAAACAAGCTGCCGAGCAGTGCCAGGGTGTGTGCACGCAGCCCTTCAAAGAGGACAAAGATGCGGTCCAGCCAGGAAGGATTCATCATCCCAATCCGCTCACCGGAGGTCGGTACCCGCCAGGGATCCAGGAAAGGTGTCAGAGCTGAAGGGAACCATTTCGCCCAATTGCGCAAAATATCCGGCCAATATACGGCATGCACAATCCCTGCTCCCAACAGCATGCCCCCCGCGGCATAGGCAGCCTTGCGCCAGCCGTACTGCCAGAGCAGGTAAAGTGCCAGCAGCGGGATAAGCGGCAGCATGTTCTCGCGTGTGACAATCGTCAACCCGGCCAATATCCCACCCAGCACCAGTTCCCAGGTGCGGCGGGATTCGCCAAAGGTGAACGCAAAGACCCATGCCAGCAGGCAGGCGGTCAATCCCTGCGAATACGCCTGGGAGTACAACCGTACCAGTGCCGGGTTGAGCGCAGCCGCGCCGACAACAGCCGCTGCCAGCCATTCCGAACGGGTCAGGCGGCGGGCAGCCAGCCACAGTCCAAAGAGCATCAACAAGCCCAAAACCAGCGCATAAATGCGCCCGGTGCGCAGCCCAACCCCAAAACTCTCTTGAACCCAGCCTGGAATCAAGAATGCCAGCGGCATCTTGTTCGTCCAAGGTCCGTATGCCTGGAAGGGCTGGTAGGTGCCATTGGCAAAGAGCAAACCTTTCAGAAGGTAATTGCCCTCGTCCATTGAGGACCGTTGGGTTAACATTACCCCGCGTGCCTGTAAGTAGTAGATCAAGCCGGCCAGCAGCGCAGTGATTCGCGCCGGCCAGGGAGAAACCTGGATTAGGGAATGAATTCGTCGAAGCATGGGTTGGCGCTATTATAGCACGGCCATAAGCAGCAGGTTGGAATCAGGATTGTATTTTTTGGTAAAAATATCTACACTATATTCATCGGTTGAAAATATTAAGGAGGGTTCGGGAAGGTATGAGGATCTGCATTGGAGAAAGCCAACCGAATATCCGCAGCGGTTTGCGCAGCCTGTTGGAATCGCAGCCGGGTTGGAAGGTGACTGCCGAAGCCGCCACCGGGCGCGAGTTGCTGCATCATGTCCGCCTGATCGACCCCGACCTGGTGCTGCTGGATTGGGATCTGCCCGGTTATTCACCCGAGGACTTGTTAAATGAAATGCGCCTTTCCAGCCCGGACTTGATTGTGATTGCCCTTTCGGTGCGTAGTGAAGTTGGTCCGGCCGCACTGGACGCCGGTGCAAATGCCTTTGCTGGTAAGGAGGAACCGCCGGAACAGTACCTTGCCTTGATTCGTTTACTCACCACCGAAAAAGTTGCTCGTTCGCAGCGCATGTGGAGCTGGCGGGTAATGTAAAAATAAAACGGCGGGAAAAAAATTTCGGTTTGATGAAATGTGCCGCTGTTAAAAACCGGATTTCCGGTTTTTTTGATTTGACTTAACAGAAATAATGTTCTATAATCAAATGAACTCCCAACCCTGATTTGTGAAAGGAATTGCGAAGATGAGTGATTTAATTGCTTTTTGCGGGCTGGATTGCGCTGCCTGTAAGGCATACCAGTTGACGCAGGCGAATGATGTTGCTGCCATGCAGGTTTTGCTGGATGAATGGCGGGTTACTTATCAAGCACCTGATATGCCGATCGAGGCGGTTACCTGCGATGGCTGCACGTCAACCGGCAGACATGGCGGCTACTGCATGGAATGCCCGGTTCGCGCCTGTGCAGTGGAACGCGAAGTGGTTAGCTGTGCGCTGTGCGAGGATTACGGTTGTGAAAAACTGCAAAATTTCATGGCGATGGCTCCGGAAGTGAAAATTAACCTGGAGGCGATTCGCGCCAAACATGGACTGAATTGAACCATCCATTGGCCTGGAATTCCAGCGACTCAATTTACCCTGCATAACTTGAACGGAATAAAAACAGATCAGGTGATAATCGCCGTGATCTGTTTTTATTTATTGACCAATCAGTCTGATTTCTGCTAAGATTACTCATACAGGGGGATATACGACCAATCCCTTTTTTCATCCAATTTCTATAGGAGGAAAGCATGTTTTCACCGACGCCGGTACGAACCGGGTATCTTCGCGCACGGATTCTATTTGCAGTGATCCTTGTATGGATGGCTGTGGTAGGCTGCCGTTTTTCCATGGGCGGAACTCCGGAGCCTACCCCAACCCTTGCGCCAACTGAAGTTCCAACGAACACACCGGAACCAACCTCAACTCCGGAGCCGACGCCTACCATCACCCCAACTGTTACCCAGACGCCTGATCGGACAGCTACTTCAATTGTCCGTGCAACGGAACAGGCTCAGGCCGCCTGGGATATGGTGGGTGAAGAACTGCAAAGTTTGCAGCTTGGGTTGGATCAATCCAGCGGTAAGCTCATCTGGTATACCAACGAGCCCACTTCGTTAACTGTTAACACTTTTGGTACCTACACTACCGATAAAATCATTGATGAGGATATCAAGGATTTTGTGATCCACAGTAAGATTTCCTGGAATTCCACCAGCGGATTGGCGGGATGTGGAATTATTTTCCATGCAACGGATGACCTGGAATTTGGACCTCAATATGCTTTCGAAATGATGCGCCTTTCCGGAGCTCCTGCCTGGGATATTGTTTACTATAATTACAATCAGCTCCAGGCTAATCTGACCGATGTGCGATTCCCTGGGGTGATTAACGATAAAAACGATGCAACCAATGTGGTTACCATTGTGAAACGCGGCGATGAGATGCGGGTTTTCATCAACGGACAGTCGCTTAACCCGGTTGCATACAGTGCAAAGATTGAAAAAGGTCAGGTTTATTTTGAAACCTGGCAAGAATCTGGTGAGACAACCTGTGTATTTTATGATGCCTGGGTTTGGGAATTAAACCCCCAATAATTGGGCAAGCTTTTTAGGGCTAAAAGCAGATGGGAGAATTTATTCCACCATCTGCTTTTTGATTAACCTGGATCGGAAGAGGGCAATTTGATGGATGGGTGGAGAACCTTATATATTCATTCGCTTTTTAAATCTGGCTGATTACAATTGAATTTAATATGCGCGAGATACCATTATTTCCACTAAATACCGTTTTATTTCCGGGAGTGCCGCTGCCTTTACATATTTTTGAGCCGCGCTACCGGTTAATGCTTCGCCGCTGCCTGGCCGACAAAATTCCATTTGGGGTCGTCTTAATTCGCCATGGGGTAGAGGCTTTAGGCCCGCTTGCTGAACCATATTCTTTTGGCACTTCTGCGAATATCGCTCATGTTGAGCCGCTGCCAGATGGCCGGATGAATCTTATTGCGATTGGTGAGGAACGATTCCGCATCATTGAAGTGAATGACAGCCAGCCCTACCTGACTGCAAAGGTGGAGTGTATGCCAATGGAACAACCCGCAACCATCTCTGTGGCACGCGGGGTGCATCATTTAAAACCGTGGGTTTCCCAATACCTGACCATCTTATCCAGGTTGGATGATGAAGAAATGGCTTCTGATTTAGAAGCTTTTCAGCTTCCTGAAGATCCGTTGGCGATGATTTATATGGCAGCCTCACTTTTACAAATCCCATTGGCTGAAAAGCAGGGATTGTTAGAGGCGCAAACCTCGGCGCATTTGCTGAAAATGGTGTACCGTTTATTTCGCCGGGAAGTCAGTGTACTGGGAAATCTTGCGCAAACTACGGAAGAATCGGCTCAACGTTTGGCGTGGTTAAATTAAACCGCCCAACAATCTATTGAGTTGAGCGGAATTATTTCAAATTTAACTTGCTGGTTTAATCTTCTTCGCCGCCAAATTCGGGCGAATACCAGTATTCTTCTTCTTCCAAACCGGAAGTCTCCTGATCTTCAGGCGTAAGCGGGTCATCCATGCGTACCTGTAAGGTGATACCTGCTGTACGCACGCCGTTGGGGGTCATCATTCTGCGCACGGTATAACGGATAAAATACTGCCGCACCAGGTCATTATTCAAGACTTCTTTGACAGTTCTCACACTGACTGAGGCTTTTTGGGCCAGTTCGGCCATGTCGGTATCAATGCTGTTGCGCAGTTCGCCGGTTTTGGGATTCCAATAACACATCGATCGCGCTGCCAGGATCACCGTAAAAGCAGAATGCCCGATCAGTGGCAGCCAGTGGTTAAAGAAATACAGTGTAACGAACATTCCGCGTTCGGGCTGAATCACGCGTGCCCGTTCGGTGCCGTAGGCGCGCTGCAGCATCAGTTTGCGCGGACTGGATTTTTCGTCCCCCTCCCCTTCCAGCAGATCGTCTTTTTTATCAGCAGGTTTCCGGCGAGAGCGGGCTGGCGGTTCTGGTTCTGCAGCTGGTTCTTCCGTCAGCGCAGGTTGTGCGGGTGGTTTTCGCCTTCCGCGGACAGGTTCCTGAATCTCCCCCATAAAACCGTTGTTAATCACCAGTTTGAGAGTGACCGGTTCGTTGAACATGCCGGTCAGCATGCCAGAGATTTTGTTTTGCAGGCGGCTTTCTACCCAATTTTGTCCAAAGGAGTTGGACACACCCAATTTGAAGACTCTGTCGCGGTAGCCGATCGGCTGCAGCGGCTTGACCCAGGTTTCGTACTGGGCGCGCGACATCTCTGACCTTAACTGGCCGGAGACCATCTCCCAGGCTTCCTGGTAGTTGGGGGTTTTCAGTTTTTGGGTGCGAGCTGAAACCACCTGTTCCATACAACCATCCTGTCAGGCTGTGATTATCCAGCCTGATCGTTTGACGCTGACTCTGGTTTAGAGCCTGTTTTGGTTATTTTGCGAATTTGTTTTTCCAGGAATTCAACTACTTCTGGGAAGTCCTCCTGGCGGATATCTTCAGAGCGGCTGACTCCGGTCAGGCGGGTGATATCCATATAGATGCCGGGATACGGTTTGACAACACCTTGTTCTTGCAGTAAGCCACCGAGGGTGGCAACGAGTTGGCGGAGCTGACCCATTTGCTCAGGGGTCAGGCGGGCTTTGGGCCCGGCTACATTTTCCAGCCGGGTTACCTGGGCGCGCAGGTTACCAAAGGCAGTCCGGATCTGTTCCACCTTTTCTTCCTGTGCTTTACGAATTTCAGCCAGCTCCGCTTCGACTTTTTTTGAGAGCGTTTCCTCGAAGGCTTCTTGTTCTGCAACCATGCGGTAAATTGATTCGCGGAGGAATTGGATTTCGCCTCGTTCGCTGATGCCAAAATGCTCTGCCAGGACGGTGTGAGCCTCGTCCAAAAATGCGCGCAGCAAGGAACGGGTTTCTTCGTCCTGCAGGCGTTCGAGTTCAACACCGGTCAGGAAAAGCGGGACAGCTGAGGACATCAGGCAGAGGGTCGGTTGAGGTCCGCCGGGTGTCGTCATTAAAATAGTGGCGGTGTACGGAGCAAAATACGATTGCTGGCGGATTAATCGACGGCGTTGAGCCCGTTGTTCCAGCCCGAAAGCATCACATAAAGAGCGAACAGAAACATAGCCTTTCCCGTCCTTAAGATCTGCTGTGGCGATTTGCTTGCCCCGGAAAACGAGCGCACGCTCGCTGGCCGGGCGAAAAACGGATGACTCCGATGATGTCATTGATCTTACCTCCCTGTTTCCGGAAAGGCGGGGTTATCTTGACCCCCCCTTTTACACGGGTTTAATCAAACTGTTTCTTCGTAATTAGTTGTTTGATTAAACAAACTGGCTTGTTAAATTTCGTGTAACCAATTGTTTCTTCCTTAATTACGGGTATTTATTGGAAGAAATATTATTTTCCTGTGACCATGCGGTCTACAAATTCGGCGAGATCTTGAGGAGCCTGCTCCCCTTCCATAATTTGCGCCAGCCGGGCGGTGCACATGCGTGAAAGGATGCCGACAGTTTCGCCGATGGAAACTTTCCGACCGAGCAGATTCGAGAGCCGCTCTTGCCATGCTTCTAATTCGTTCATTTCCCCTTTGGAAAGGGTGAAGCCCACTTTATGACGCGGTACCGTGGATGGCGGCCTTCCGGGCGGACGACTTTGCGGTTCATTGAATACGCGGCGAGCCTCATAAAGCTGGACCCAGGCATTGCGTGATTGAGAAGCTCCTGGTTTCATTTTGTTACCTCACGTACAACATCTAAATTGATCATCGTGGCATCACTCTGCAGGACAAAATCTGTGGCCAGTGCGCACAGGCGAATGATTTCGCGCGGTACGCCTTGTGACGCCTCATAGAGCCACTCAAAGGCATCATCATCGATGAGTGGATCACTACGTCCAGCTACCTGCAAACGAAACAGCACCATTTGCAAGGCGCTGGATAAGGTCAGCGGGGGAAGAGCCAGGCGCACAAAGACTCGTGCATTGACTGCCCGGTTCGTCTCAAACAGGCCGTTCATTTCTCGCTGCCCAAACGCCAAGATTTGTACGACTTTGGCATCGTAGTCAAAGTTATACAAGCGGTGAATCACCTCCAGCGCTTCCGGCGCCATCAACTGCGCATCGTCCAGGAGGATAATGACGTTGCGGTTGGTTCCGAAAACACTGGCCATTTTTTGTTCCAGTGTTTCCATCTGGCGCTGAAAACTGCGTTGGGCAGGCAATTCTAAAGAAAGCGATACCTGGCGGGCGAAGTCCATAGCGGAACGGAACGCTGCTGTGTGAATATAGCAAATTTCCACCGCGCTTTCAGCCGCATAAACGTCGTATAATCGTCTTGCGAGAGAGCTTTTTCCCATGCCCATCTCGCCGGTGATTAGTGCCAGTCCGCGCCGCCGCGATATTACGCCCACAGCCTGGCGGTAAACTGCCAGATGCTCTGGACCTAGATACAAGTAGCGCGGATCTGCGGAGAGTTTGAAGGGATCTTCCTTCAAGCCCAGCCGGTCAAGGCGCGCCAGCCGCCATTCTTCATCATACCAGGGACTCACCATAGATAAGACTCCTCCTGTCGTCAATCATTATTGCACTAATCCTGCTTAAATACAAGAGAGTTAGCGTAATTATTGCATTAAGTACGGTGAATTAGCGCAATTTTGTTGAATTGGATTGCAATTTATGCTAATATTGTGGTTAAACATGCATTAATTGACGTATTTGGTTGCAACTTAATGCAAGTTATCAGTATTCTACCTGAAATTGATTTATTTCATAAAAAATCGTAACCGCGGTTACACATTTCAGCAAAGAAGGCCGGTATGGCGATCATAATCACAGTTGCAAACGAAAAAGGCGGGGTAGGCAAAACCACCACCGCCGTCAATTTAGCGGCAGGGTTGGCGCTGCGCTTGAGTGAGACACCGGGCTCACAAGGCCGGGTGTTGTTGGTGGATATGGATCCTCAGGGGCATGCTTTGCTCTCCACTGCTTTTGGTCTCCCACAGGTTGCTGCAAACGAATCGTTAGCGGCATTGTTGACCGAAACCCCTCCCCCGTCCATCCAGCGGATGATACGGCGCGCAGAGCACCATGAAAATTTGTTCGTGGTACCTTCCAACCGGGCTGCGATGGTAGAGGCTGCCCGTATGCTGCCGTCATTGATGGCGAATGAAACCCGCCTGGCTAAAGCTCTCCAGGCTGTGGAAAACCAGTTCGCCTACATTATTATTGACACGCCGCCAACGATTGGCGATCTGTTGGTCAATGCCTTGGTGGCGGCGCAGTTAGTCCTGGTGCCGGTTGAAACCAGTTATCTGGGTGTTTCCGGTTTGCGGGAATTGCAAAAAACAATAGAATTGGTACAGATGCATTTCCGGCCGGATTTAAAAGTGTTGGGTTATCTACCCACACTTTGCGAAGAGCAGCGCGTGGAAGCACAAGAGATTTTGGCGGAGTTGCAAAAAAGATATCCCGGCAGGGTGTTATCACCAATTCATAAGGCTTCCGATCTAGCCTATGCTCATTCCAGTCATATGGATATTTTTACCTTCCGGCCGCCGCGCCAGCGCCGTGCAGACATGATCTCTTCCAGTTCGAGGGCTACACAAGAATATGCGGAATTGGTCGAGCGGATCCTGTCTCTGAATTCTTCTGCTCGCCGGACAAAATAAGGGAGGGAATTAATTAATGGCTGCCCGTGACCGTAAGCGTTCAAGCGCATTTGAAGATTTTCCGGTTGAAAATAATTCCATAGATCCAGCCGAAAGTGCACCGGCCTTTTTGACGCGTTCACCGGCTGCGTCCGCTCCGCAAATGGAGCGCATTGAACGATTACCTCCTAGCCAGATGCTGCCGGATCGATTCCAGCCACGGCGGTTACTTCCACCCATTTTGCGCCCGGATTTTTATTCTGGCCGGATCGATTGCTACCGTGCCGCAGAAGAATGGTTGGCTATCTCTCGAACTGACCCGGCTGTACATGCCGAGTTAGAAAAATTGCTGGCTATGGGCCTATCATTTGAAGAGCATGGTCAGATTAAACCGATCACCGGTTCCTGGGTCGATACAACCGATGGCCGTTATGTGTTTCTAATTGAAACAGGTGAGCGCCGTTTTTGGGCTGCTTGTTTGCAGACCGTTGCTAACAAAATGACCGAAGAGCCGCTGCTTCGTGTCGAGGTGGTAATGCAGCCAACCCGACAGCGGCAAGTGTTAGAAAATCGTCATGCTGAAAATCCGTCAGCGGTAGAGCAATCCTGCGAAGTTGCTGCATTGATCCTGGCGGAGTTGGGCATTCATCCAGATGGAAATTATGAAGATGAATATGAATATTTTCGCCAGGCTCGTGCGCAGCGAATGCCAGCGGGCTTATGGGACCGGCTCATTCCTATCATGCAGCTTACCCGTCCGCGAATGGTTCAACTACTGAACATTCTCAATCTTCCATCTTCGTTATTGGATTTGGCTGACCGCTACCGATTACCCGAGCGTGTTTTACGCGAAGTGCTTAGTTTGCCGCGGGAGAATTGGGAGCGCGCGCTCAGGATCAGTATTCAAAACCAGCTTACATCAGACGAAGTGGCTGAAATGGCGGCGGTACACAATGAGGAACCAGCTTCCGATAAGCGCCCTGCATCTCCGCGGCCAGATCCCTCATTGCAGGCAATGCGATATTTGCGCCGGTTCGCAAATTTATTGGATGCAATGGATGAGGTGAGCCGGGCACAAGCGCTGGATGATATAGCAGATGAGTTAGTCGTAAACCGCAACTTTCGCAATGGCCAGATGCTGCTCGGTTTATTGGATGAGCTGGCGAAGAGTATCAACGCTCGCTTGTCGCGAATGGATCCGCGCCGGTAAGTTCTTTGCTTGCATTTTTTGCCGGGGTTGAACAAGGAGTGGGTTGTTCAACCCCGGTTATTTTTTAAAAAGTGTAACCGCGGTAACGATGATTTGATCTGGAAAGTTTATTTTTGTTGAAATTTTGATGGGTGAGGCCGAGTCATTCTAAAGTGTATAAAACGGTCTTGTTTTGTAGAGGAATACTTACCCTGCCTCGAATCAATAAAACGCTCTACGGCTTTCTGATTCACGAAAGGGGCGACCCTGGATTTAATTCAGGGTCGCCCCTTTCGTGTGACCCTTGACATATTCAGGGTCGCCCCTATATAATTATGAGGGTCGCCCCTTGCGTTCAGGTTGTGTAATTTTCTTGCATGGAAACAGTCCGGGCGGTCGAGAATCGAGGTTTTGTGAAAATAATCGCATTCGCCAATCAAAAAGGCGGGGTAGGAAAAACTACAACAGCCATCACACTCGCGCATGGTTTGGCCGCGCACAACAGGCGCGTATTGTTGGTGGATTTAGATCCTCAAGGACATGTCGCTTTTGCTTTGGGGCAAGAAAAAAGTCCGGGATTGTACCGTTTAATCTGTCTGGAAGAATCGCTGCGCTCGGTGGTAGTCCCGGCGCGTCCGAATCTGGATATTCTACCTTCGGATAAGCGTACCGAAAAAGTAAAGCGTCAAATCACCTTGTCGGATTTTCGCGAGAGTATCCTGGCCGATTTGCTGCATGCGTCAGATTATGACGCCGTTTTGCTGGATATGGCTCCGTCTTTGGATGTGCTTCATATTAATGGGTTGGTTGCTTCCGATTGGGTGGTGATTCCCACCCGTTTGGATGCTATGGCAGTCGATGGGGTTAAAGAAATCTTACTCACAATGGGCGAGATTGGTCAGCGGGGACACACTTTTCAGGGTTACTCCATCATCCCAACCTTTTTTGATCGGACCACTCGTGAAACCCTGACCCAATTCAAGGAAGTGGTGAAAGCCTTTGGTCATCGGGTTTGGCCGCCAGTTCCGCAGGACACGCGAATCCGAGAGGCAGCTGCCTACGGGCAAACACCCTGGGAATATGCATCTGAAAGCCCGGCGATGAATGGCTATCAAGAAAACCGCCAGCGCATGGGCGGCTATAAACAAATCTTGGAACGGCTTGAGGAGGTGCTGGATGCCTGAGCGAAAACGAGAGCGCCGCCCAGTGATAGATTCGGCTGTGGCAGACTTGTTGGCTGGGATGGAACAAAAAACCGCCGAAGCGCAATTGCCCCGCCGCGAGCGCGAGAAAAAAGCCAAAGAACGAGCAAAGATTCAGGCGCGCCGCTCGCAGCGTGCAACCTATGATCTCCCTCCGCTGTTGCGTGAGCGCATGATGGATTTGTCCGAGGAATTGCGCCTGCCCGCTTCTCAACTGGTCACCTTGGCATTGGCACGATTTTTAAAAGATTATTCAGCAGGCCAGGTCGATCTCAGCCAGTACAAGAAACCCTCGCGCTCCCCACGCTATGATTGGAATCTGGTATTTCCAGACGATTTGCTGCCTGGCAAGCCGGTTAAGAAAAAAGCGTAACCGCGGTAACACTTTATGGCATTCATTTGAAAATCCCTGCAGAAACACAGCAGGGATTTTGTTTGGCTTTAGACCAGGCTGGTTTTTTCCTTATGCAAGGATATCGAATGAAATTTGGCCTGAATTATCTTCCGGTTCCACCACCGGATATTGCCAACCCAAAGAGCGTTCCTTTTGTGGTGAAAGAAATACCTACAAATCCCAATAGATCAGCTCTTTCCATAAAAAATTATTTATTTGAGTATCCAAGTGGAGGGGATAGATGTTGAACAACCTGTTAATGCGCGTAGATTAATAATCTCCCCGACATGACTTTTTTCAGATTCCAAAATTCCCTATTGACAAATTGTGCACAATTTCGTAAAATATGAACAGATTTGCAGCGGATGCAAATTTTTGCAAGGGAACCTTACAAACTGCAGCAGAGAATAACCGGAGCGTCTCTCCGAGGTTCCGGATGTTTAGCGGTAGTACGTTTTATTGGTGTGCTTTTTACTGGTACTCTCTGATTGGTTGGGTTTATTGGTTGATTTAGCGGTTTGTTTTTAGCGGTACAGTTCTGAGGGATGCGGTTGGATTAAAATGGCCGGGTGGGGAAGTACCACCCGGCTGCCTCCGCAGAAAATATAAAAATAGCGTGGCAATTTAGCATGGGCATTCAGGCATTCATTACGACATCATTTCGCCTGAATGCCCTTCTATTCCACGTTCATAAAAATCCTGGAGATCCCTTGCATGAATCCTATTGTTATTGATCCTGAACTGATTCTCATTTCCCTGGACGTCAACAATCAAGAAGAAGGCATTTCTGCCTTAGCGCGCTTGCTGAACAAGAAAGAGCTGGTTAAGCCTGGATTTGAACAGCATGTGGTGGAGCGCGAAAAAGTTTACCCGACCGGCTTGCCTACTTTAATCCCGGTTGCTATTTGCCACACTGATGCAGAATTTGTCAATCAAAGCGCATTGGCTATTGCTACCTTGAAAAAACCGGTAGTATTTTCCGAAATGGGCAACCCGGACGGTAAGCTGAACGTCGAGGTAATTTTTGTATTGGCATTAAATGACCCCAAAGAGCAGGTAGTCTGGCTGCAAAAATTAGTGGTATTGTTCCAGAATGAAGGTTCATTGGCTGCTATTCGCAATGCAGTAAGTGCAGAAATGCTTGTTGATTACTTAAAGACCAACCTGTAAAGTTCATGTCTTTATCGTGAACGGTCAAGAGAGGCCTAATCCAATGGAAAAACGGTTAATTCGAGTGCTAGGTGTATGTGGTTCAGGGGCGGTCAGTTCTAATTTGCTGGCTGCGCGGGTGAAAGAGATCCTGGAAGAGCGCGGCTACACAGTGGATGCTGTTGGTGTTGTACCTCAAAAAGTGCAGGAATACGTGGCACGCGGCTGGGTTGATTTGATTGTTACCACCAGCCTGATCCCTGAAAATCTGCGCGTTCCGGTAATTAAAGGCGTTCCTTTGTTAACCGGTATTCGTGAGGCAGAAACCATTAATGAGATTTTGCAGGCTGTTGAGCAGATTGTAAACAAGCCGAATGCGTAGGTGAAATGGTGTTTGCGATTGTTCAACATCTACTTCAATTATTACTGGTGATGTTATGGAAATTGCACCTTGGCGAAGTTCGACAGTAACAGGTCAGGGACGGATTATGGAAAACAATTACGACAAAATCGAGTTGATGGCGGAAATTGCCCGCCTGTATTACGAAGAAGACTGTACCCAGACCGAAATTGGCCGTTTGTTGAATGTTTCTCATTCGACGGTCTCGCGCTTATTAAAGGAAGCCCGTGAGACCAAGCTGGTTGAAATCATTATTCGATACCCCTCCAGTACTAATACCCTCCTTGAAGAAAAATTAAAAGAAAAGTTCAAATTAAAACAAGCGCGTGTTTTGGCTGACTCCAATCTGCCATACGATGAGCTGATTCAAAACGTTGGCCGTCTGGCAGCCCGCCTTTTTGAAAGCTATCTGCGGGATGGCATGACCGTATCCGTTGCCTGGGGAAATTCCATCTTTGCCACCGTCCAGGCAGTTCGGGCGACCCATCCCATCCGGCTGCGAATTGTGCGCACCCAGGGTGCAATCTCCAACGAAGCGATGGACGGTACCGATGCTGTTCGCCATCTGGCTAACCAGCTCAACGCGGATTATCTGACGGTTTTCTCGCCTTTAATCTTGAAATCGCGCGAAATTTGCAAGGTCATGCTGGAAGAACCTTCTATTAAAGAAGTGTTAGGAATTGCTGAACGGGCAGACCTCGCCCTGGTAGGAATTGGCTCGGTTAAGCCGGAGTTCTCCTCCATGCTGCGCAACGGCTTTGTCTCGCAAGAAGACCTGGACCAATTAATCAAAGTGGGTGTAGTGGGAGATATCTGCGGCAAACAGTTGGATATCACAGGTAATGTCCCGGATATCGAATTCAATCAACGCGTTGTCTCCATTGATATTAAACGGCTGCGTGAAATTCCAATGGTCATTGGGGTAAGCGCAGGCATTCAAAAAGCCGAGGCGATTCTGGCTGCGCTGCGCGGCCGTTACATCAACGCTTTGGTCACCGACTCGGCGGTTGCGCGTTATTTGCTCAACGCGGATCTCAACAATTTCACGGTGAAATAACCGGTTAAATCACAATTTATTGGGAAGGATTGAAATGATCGAAACAAAAGTCTTAATCCAGAATAAAGTAGGGCTGCACGCCCGGCCGGCTTCCTTGTTTGTTCAAGAAGCGAATAAGTACAAAAGCAAAATTATGATTATTAACGGTACCAAACAGGCCAATGGCAAAAGCATTCTCTCTGTATTGACCCTGGGGGCGGATCAGGGCTGTGAGATTGTTTTGCAGGCCGATGGTGAAGATGCCCAGCAGGCGCTTGATTCCTTAACCCATTTGATTGCGTCAAACTTCGGGGAAGTGGAATGAACCAGCTCTACGGCGTTGCTGCATCTGCCGGAATTGCTCTTGGCCCGGTGTACCAGTACCGGCAGGTTGACTTAAAAATTGACAACTGCCTGGTAACGGATATCCCGGCTGAAATTAAATTATTTGAAGCAGCTTTGGATACTGCCGAAGAGCAGATCCAGGCGGTTTATCAGAAAGCCCGCCAGGAGATCAGCCAGGAACAGGCAGCGATCTTTGAGGCGCACCTGACCATGCTGCGTGATCCCGAACTATTGGATGCGACCCGGTCGGCAATTGAGAACGAGAGCCAGAATGCATGCATGGCCTGGAAGACGGCCACCGAATTTTTTGCCCAGATGCTGGAAGGTATGGGCAATGAATATTTCCAGGCGCGTGCTGCGGATGTGCGTGATGTGGGCCAGCGCGTCCTGCGGATTTTGCTTGGCGTGGCGGATACTGGTGCAGCAGGCCTGAAAGCTCCTTCCATTATTATTGCGCCGGATCTGACCCCCTCGGATACGATCAACCTGGATAAATCACTGGTCCTGGGTTTTTGCACCGCCGCGGGCGGTGAGACATCTCACACCGCGATCCTTGCCCGCAGCCTGGGAATCCCGGCCATTGTTGGGGCAGGGGATGGCGTACTTTCCATCTCAGCCAATACCCCGGTCGTCATGGACGGCAGCCACGGCTTGCTGGTGGTTGACCCCCCGGCTGAAGAAGTGACCGAGTGGTTAAAACGCCAGGAGGCATTGGAAGCCATCCGCGCCAATGCGCGCGCCAAATGCCACGAACCCGCCGTGACCAAAGACGGTCATGCGGTGGAAGTTGTGGCCAATATTGGCGGTGTGAAAGATGCTAAGAAAGCGATTGAGTTCGGTGCTGAAGGAGTAGGTCTATTGCGCACCGAATTTTTGTACCTGGAGCGCGAATCCCTGGCGGATGAAGAAGAACAGGTGCAGGTGTACAAAGATATCCTCAAAGTGTTTGGCAATATGCCGGTCGTTTTACGCACCCTGGATATTGGCGGCGACAAAGAAGTGCCCTATATGGATCTGCCCAAGGAAATGAACCCCTTCCTGGGTGTGCGCGGTCTGCGCCTGTGCCTGAACCAACCCGAACTGTTCCGCACCCAACTGCGGGCTGCCATTCGTGCGGGTGCCGGGCATAACCTGAAGATCATGTTCCCGATGGTGGCCGCGCTAAACGAAGTGCGCGCTGCCCGCCAGATCTTTGAAGATTGCCGCGCTGAATTGATCCGCGAGGGCAAAGATGTGGCCGAAAAGATTGAGTTGGGCATTATGGTGGAAGTCCCTTCCGCAGCGGTCATGGCCGACCGCTTTGCCCGCGAGGTGGACTTCTTCTCCATTGGCACCAATGACCTGACCCAATACACCCTGGCAGTGGACCGGACCAATGCCGCGCTCTCCTACCTGACCAGTGCCTTTTCCCCGGCTGTGCTGACCCTGATCGCCAATGTAATCCAGGCGGCGCATAAGTACGGCAAATGGGTTGGCCTGTGCGGTGAACTGGCTGGTGAACCGTTGGCTATCCCGATCCTGTTGGGGTTAGGGCTGGATGAATTCAGCATGAACGCCCCGGCTGTGCCATTGGCCAAGCAGATCATGCGCGTATTGGATGTGAATGAATGTAAGGAAATTGCCAAAGCAGTTTTGGCGTTGGAATCGCCGGAAGATGTCAAGCAGTATATCCGCGAACGTCTGCCGTTTATTCAGGAACAATAAAGAAAGAAGGGCTCCCGGTTTTCCGGTCAGCGTCTTCACATATTAGAGGTTAATCATGAGTATCTATATTCAACCACATGAAGAACTGAGCGATGAAAAGCGCAAAGAAATCATGGCCGAATTGGGTCCTGAGCGTCTGAAAGAATTTCTCTTGAAGATGTGGATGACCCGCGCTTTTGAAGAAAAAGCGGAAGAGCTGTATGCTCAAGGGAAGATTCACGGCACCATGCACCTTTCGATTGGGATGGAAGCCTCAGAGGTTGGTTCGGTCTGCGCCATGCAAACGACTGATTTGATGCTGGGTCACCACCGCGGACATGGTCACTGCATTGCCAAAGAAGCCGAGCCGCGCTTGATGATGGCCGAATTTATGGGAAAAGAAGCCGGTTACTGCCGCGGCCGCGGCGGTTCGATGCACATTGCCGATGTGGCCGGCGGTAACCTGGGCGCCAATGGGATTGTCGGCGGCGGCATCCCAATGGCTGTGGGTGTGGGCATTGGCCTGAAGCGTGAGAAGAAAAACCGGGTCATATTGAGTTTCTTTGGTGACGGCGCAACCAACGAAGGCGCCTTCCATGAATCGTTGAATATGGCAGCGGTTTACAAATTACCGGTTGTATTTATTTGCGAGAATAACCAGTACGGCATGTCTGGTTCCTTCCAGAAGATGTTTGCCATCCCGCGTATCTCGGACCG
>JAJUJY010000020.1 GCA_029265085.1 Chloroflexota bacterium | reverse complement strand
GTCAATTTCAATTGATCCATCAAGAAAGACACATCCGGCGCGGTAAATTCATACGGCTCATCGGGCAGCAAAATCATTTCCGGGTCGGCTTGAATAATCTCATCAAGCGTGACGCATGGATAACGCTGATCTCTCTCTCCCGGCATCTCTGCTTCCACCCACCCCAAATCTGCCTGGAGCGGGTATCGCCGCTCGCGATCCTTAAAAGAATTGTCCCCACCGCATAATCTCAACAGATCGCTGGGATACGTATTTCGGTTAAAAGTCATCCAATAGGGCTGGCCGTTGAGATCGCCCGACCAAATTGGGCAAAAATACCTGGTTAGCCTCTCTTCATCCAGGCTCATTTCCATCATATGCATTACTGAATCTAACGTACGGACCTTTAATAATCCGTCCTGACTCGGAAATAGCCGGATCATATCATAGAGATCATCGATACTTTCCCTAACAGTTGTTGGAAACATCAGCCAGGTTGTTATTCCAGCGTTTACCAATCCCTCAATCAATTCTTTTGAATTCTCTTCCTGATTGGCTAAAACAAGATCCGGTTTTAATTGTTGGATTAATGACAAATTGGCATCTTTTGGGCCGCCAACCTTTTGAATATTTTTCAACTGGTCCGCCGGTTCAATACAAAATTCCGTAATGCCGACCAGAGAATGACCGGCACCCAAGACAAACAAACTCTCAGTTATGGATGGGACTAAAGAAATCACCCGCTTTGGAGGGGCAACAAAAGACGGCAATTGCTTTAATTCTTCAATCCGCTGGTCCATATCCTCACTCCTTTAAAATGTTCAAGGCAGCAGCAGTCATCAAAGCGGCTGCACGCGGCAAAGCCTGCTCGTCAAAATCGAATTTTGGATGGTGATGTGTATAACACAAACCACGCTGTTCATTTGCACTTCCAACCATGAAATAGCATCCCGGAATTTTTTCCATCATGAATGCCATATCCTCAGAAACCATTGATCGGTATCCATTTTCAATGGATGCATCTGGAATTGTTTCTTTAACGATTTCTCTTACTTTTTGTGTAACAAACGGATCATTGATGACCGCGGGAGTTAAATGCGGGATGTTAATATCTACCGAGCAGCCCATTCCTTCAGCAATATAGCCGACAAGGTTTTTTACCCTTTCAACCACCAGTTCTCGAATGGCCGGCTCAAAAGCACGAATCGTCCCTTGCAGTTTAACTGTTCCAGGAATTACGTTAAAAGCCTCCCCGCCGTGGATCGTCGTTACACTGATCACAGCGGATTTCAGAGGAGGTACATTCCTCGAGACAATACTTTGTAATCCACTAATAATTTGGACTGCGGCGATAATGGGATCAACTGCCTGATCGGGCATCGCGCCGTGTCCCCCTTTGCCGTGTATATTAATTTCAAAAATATCAGATCCGGACATAAAAGGTCCTTCCGTGACGGCCACCCAGCCAACGGGTCTTTCATTCCAGATGTGCAAAGCTAACGCATAATCGGGTTTGGGATTTTCCAACAACCCTTCACGGATCATCCCATCTGCCCCACCCAATCCCTCTTCGGCAGGCTGAAATACAAATTTTACAGTTCCGCAGATCCGATCTTTATTTTTCGCTAATAATTTTGCGGTGGTTAACCCAACCGAAACATGTCCATCATGCCCACACGCATGCATCACCCCGTGTCTTTTGGATGCATATTCCGCTCCGGTTTCCTCAACCACCGGAAGAGCATCCATATCAAACCGAAGCATCAACACAGGTCCCGGTTTTGGTCCTTTGAATAGTCCAACGACCCCAGTTTGTGCTATTCCGGTGCTGACTTCCATGCCAAGCGCTCGGAGTTCTTGAGCAATAATTCCCGCTGTTCGCACCTCTTGAAAACCAATTTCCGGATTTTCATGCAAATCTCTCCGAACTGATTGGCTATACGCAAAAAGCGATTGGGCTTGTGTATATATATCTTCCATTTGTTATTCCTAAAAGATTATTCTACGAAATTTTTCTTCAAAGCGTGGGGCTTCTGGGCTGCTTTCCGGAGTTCTCCGTCCTCTTAACCGCTCTTCCAGCGCTGCAGGATTTGCAATTTGACTTTTGTGGTCCTGGATTGCCTTGATTTTTAACTCCCAAAATTCGGTTACATCCAGTGCGACCGAGGGTTGAACCGTTAACGAAAACCAAAGTTCTTTGATTTGATGAGGAAGCAAGTTTTCTTCATAAATCAATTCCGGAAAAAACATTGGATTTCCACAAGCAGGAAATACAGCCTCCATAACAATCTGACCTGCAATTCGGTGATCTGGATGATTGATCCTGTTTTCCATTGGAAAAAAATTGGTCGGATCCGAAGTAACAACTACGTCTGGTTTTTCTTGACGGATGACTCGAACAATTGTTTTCCGAGCTTCTAAACTAGGTATGAGATAACCATCCAAATAATCTAAAAACCGAACCGCCTTAACACCTAATACCCGAGCTGCATGCTTTTGTTCTGCCTCTCGGGTAAACATAAGTTCATTCGCATTGACAATTTTCCCATCCACGCCTTTATCGCCTCGGGTAAACAAGCAATAACTGACGTGATGTCCCCTTGCAGCCCAGCGGGCAATACTTGCACCACAGAAAAATTCAGGATCATCCGGGTGAGCCAAAATCACCAGAATTTTTTGCGGCGTTATCCATGCCTCAGGATCGTTTGGGACCTCCGCCTCGCTTGCGGCGTTTAGGGGATCGTGAATATTGCTTTGCTCTTTGTTCTGATTCATCGCTGCTGGATTGACCTTTTCCAAGTTCAGGCGCAGGATGGCGCTTTTCCTCAATGGGCTTCGCTTCCTCAATTTCCGGCTTTTCGACCGGAGCGGCCTGCGCGATAGGTTGATTATTTTCATCCAACGGGATTAATTGATCCAACGGGAATTCTCGCACACCTACGTCTGGGATTTCCAATCGAACCCTCCGCTGAAGCGGAACAATGTCAACCACTTTGCCATCACCTAACGGAGACTTAAACCGCTTGTTCCGTTTGGGCATACTTTGACGTGCCTCAACATAAACATCATACTCATAGATCAGGCAGCAGCGTAAACGGCCGCACATTCCGGTGATTTCTGTAGGTGTCAGTGAAATGCCCTGTTCTTTTGCCATCCGGATAGAGATCGAACTAAAATCTGTCAGGTACTTTGAGCAGCAGCGAGTCTCTAAACCACACGCACCCATACCGCCAATAATTTTCGCAACATCACGCGGGCCAATCTGGCGAAGTTCAACCTGGCTGCCCGGAAATTGTCGTTGCATATCCTGTCGCAATGATTTTAGTTCGACTTTTTCCTCGGATTCACTGCTAAACATGATTGAAAGCCGCATTCCATCAAAGCTAAATTCTGCGCCAACAATTTTTAAGCCGTAAATATTTAATTCGCGAGCTCGTTTCTTACAAGCGGCAACCACATCGGCTTCTCTCAGCTGCCACGTTTGGCGCAAAAGCAAGTCGCGCGGTGTTGCCTTTCGATCAATAGATTTCCACCCTCCCTCTTGGGGAAGTTCTGGTTCGCTCACGATTTGGGCAATTTCACCAAGCTGCCATCCACGGGAAGTTTCAACCACAACAGCATCACCAATCGTTAAGTCACGATACTGGCTTGCTTCAAAGTGATAAACTTTTCCCACCTTTGAAAAGCGTACACCAACTACAAAAGGACGTTGAGCATCCTCCATTTTTTATCCTATCATTTCTATTTTTACACTACTCTGACCCTTAAGAGCCGCGATGCTTAATTGTGCTGCCAATTGTTCTGCGACATTTCTTAAAGCTTTACCAGACGCCGAATCGGGCTGAGAAATGGTGATTGGAGTTCCGGTATCGCCCCCAGCACGCACAGAAGGATCCATCGGAATAGCGCCCAGGAATGGGACACCAGCAGCCACAGCCATTCGTTCACCGCCGCCCTGTCCAAACACGTCAATTCTTGAGCCGTCAGGCAGCTCAAGATAACTCATGTTTTCAACAACGCCCAAAATCGGTATATTCAGCTCACGGAACATTTGTAATCCGCGCGTTGCATCTTCAACCGAAACAGCCTGCGGCAGAGTCACAATAACACTGCCACTTAAAGGTAGAGTCTGCGCCAGGCTTAATTGCGCATCGCCGGTGCCTGGCGGTAAATCGATAATTAAGTAATCTAACTCTCCCCACGCAACATCCCCAAGAAACTGGCGAATCGCCGAATGCAGCATCGGGCCGCGCCAGATCAATGGTTTGCCGGGAGGAACTAAAAATCCGATCGACATAACCTTAACATCATACATTTCGGCCGGCACTATCTTTTCACTGCGCATCGGGGGTAAACGATCTACACCCATCATGGTAGGAACATTCGGGCCGTAAATGTCAGCATCTAATAACCCTACTTTGGCACCGCTTTTCGCCAACGAAACCGCCAAATTCACAGAAACTGTCGTTTTCCCAACTCCTCCCTTGCCAGAAGCGACAGCAACAGCGTTTTTTACAGGCAAATTCATTACACCGCGATCTCTACCATCAGAGGGGATATTGGCATCCATGCGGATTTCTACTTGTTGAACATTGGGAACAGATAATACCGCCTTTTTGGCATCGCTTTCAATCTTACCTTTAAGCGGGCAAGCCGGTGTGGTTAAAATCAAATCAAATTTTACTATCCCGTCTTGCAATTCAAGATTTTGGATCATATTCAGCGAAACCAAATCCTGATGCAGTTCAGGTTCCTGTACTTTACTCAAAGCCGCCAACACAGCTTCTTTGGAAATGGAAGAATTTGACATTGGCAAAAAAATCCTCCTCACCCAATTCTAATACAAACCTACTTAATGTCAAACCAATAAACACAATTAGCAAACAATGGACCTTAATAGGATTTCGCGTTCCGTGTGTTCGCTTATGCTTTATTTAAATACTTCTCGACCTCAATTCTGGACTGCTTAAATTGCTCTAGCAGGATTTCGTCGTCGCCACGATACCGGCGAACGTTTAATTTAGCGCATTGAGTGCATCCACGCATACCCCGAAACGTATTTACACTACAGCCTGAGCAGCCATTAATACGGACCATCATCAATGTAAAAGCAGCCTGGTCTATAAAATCCGCATCTTGCGCCGACACGCGATCAACAAGGTTCTGCCATGCAAGGCTGCGCAATGAGCGCAACCCATTTGCAATTCGCATCGGAAAGATAAAATCAGTATCTTTATTAAACATAACCCCTCATGCCAGGTTCAACTTGCCGCAGGTTCCGGTTTCTTGGCTTTCGCAGCTTCTTTTTCTGCTTTTTCTGTCTCTTCCTGAGCCGCGTAAGTTGGCCGAATTTTTTTATAATAACTTGCTGGCTTTGCAAGTTTACTGAGATCAAATATATGATCTTGCATCCGATTATAAGACGCAATTTCATAATCGTGATCCATTTTAATCGCATCAAATGGGCAGTATTCGGCACAGAACCCGCAGTTCATGCAAATATCCACATCAATCGCAAACTTGGCCGGTGTAGGAATGGGTTTACCTGTATTTGGGTCAACAGAACGAGTAATCCAGATGCATTGCGGCGGGCAAACTTTTGCACAAATACCACAAGAAGTACAACGAATATTTTTTTCATGATCAGGGCCTTCGTCATAGACCAGAAAAGGAATATATCGAAAATTTTCTGGAACCGGCATCTTTTCTTCTGGATATTGGATGGTAAAAATGCCCTGCACATCACTGTTGCGCCGTTCTTCTATCCCCTGTTCGGTTCGGTAACGTTTTTTTCCTTTACGAATGTCTTCCGTATAGGTTGTAACCAGATGACTTAAGGTAATCCACAACCCGCGGATAATACCAGATATGTTCATAGTATTCTCCTATCGCTCTTTTACCGGTCCACTTCACCAAGCACGATATCAATAGACCCTAGCACAGCAACCACATCGGCAACTTTTTCTCCACGGCTCATGTCTGCCAGGCAGGTCAAATTGATAAACGATGGGGCCCGAACGTGATAGCGGTAGGGATTGGGCTTCCCATTAGAGACAATATAAAAACCGAGTTCCCCTTTCGGTCCTTCCACCCGGCCGTAAGACTCCCCAGCCGGAACTCTCACCTGGTACTGTGGTTTTCCAGTTAATACGGGTCCTTTTGGAATATCCCGCAGACATTGCTGTAAGATCCGAATACTCTGCCGGATTTCATCTAAACGCACTAGATAGCGATCATAAATATCCCCATGATAGCGCACCGCAACGTCAAAATCCAGGCGGTCGTAAATACTATATGGATCTGCCCGGCGGATATCATACGGCACACCCGAAGCTCGTAAAATTGGCCCAGAAGCAGAGTTTGAAATCGCTTTTTCAGGTGAAATAACCCCAACGCCTTCGCAACGGCCGCGTACAATTTCATTATTTGTCAATAGAGCGTCTAGCTCGTCCACTTTGCGGGGCAATCGATCAAAAGCCAATCGTTTAATTTTTTCAAGGGTTTCGTCAGAAATATCTCGAACAACACCTCCAAACCGGAAGTAATTGCACATCATTCGAGAACCAGAAACCTCTTCAAAAATATCCAGAATTAATTCTCGTTCCTCAATTGCATACAATGCAGGTGTAAAAAAAGCTCCCAGGTCATTGAGCAAGAAACCATTGGTAAACACATGATTCATGATCCGGGTTAATTCAGCCATAATAACCCGGATATATTCTGCCCGTTCCGGTGGCTTCACGCCCATCAATTTTTCTACAGCCAAGGCATATGCAAAGTTATTGCTCATTGAGGTAATGTAATCCAGACGGTCGGTAAACGGCATATTTTGCAAAAAAGTATTTCGCTCACCGATTTTTTCATGGTTGCGGTGCAGATACCCCATCACTGGCTTCAAATCCACGATCGTCTCACCATCCATTACAACCACCATACGAAAGACTCCGTGCGTAGATGGATGCTGAGGTCCCAGGTTAACGATCAATTGGTCTGTTTGCATTTCGTCTTGCTTATCCAATCTTTTCAGGCTGGCGTATAATGCATCCTCTGTCTCAGGAACCCACGTATCCGGATCAAACCCTGCAGGATAATCGACGTTATCGTGTAAAGGCATCTTATCTTCAATTCGGCTTACCTGTCCTTCAGGCCACCGGGTTTTAAATGGTTTGATGTCTTCTTCAAAATACGGCTCTTTCCAATCTTTTCGAAGAGGATGCCCCGCAAAACCTTCCCAAAGTAAAACTCTTCGAAGGTCAGGATGCCCCTCGAATACTATTCCCATCAAATCATAGACCTCGCGCTCCTGCAAGTCAGCACCGCTAAATAATGGGGTAATTGAAGGCACAACCGCCAAATCACGTGGAATCTGGGTTTTTATCACAAGCAAAGGTCCGCCAACGGTTTTGCCTAAATGATAAACAACCTCCAAAATGTTTTCTTGGATATAGTCAACTCCAGTCACGGAGGATAAATAATCAAACCCATGCTCATCTTTTAAAGATCGAAATACATTGATCAAGGATTCCACTTTGACAATGTATCCCTGATAACCATTTCGAGGATCCGCTTTTACTTTCTCAGGGAATAATTCCACCAGGTCAAAAGATTGCACTACGACATCTTGTTCAGTCATTTTTGACCTCCTGGTTTTCACTCATGGATGCTTGTGCTTCCTGCTCGGCGGCTGCTTTTGCTTTTGAATATGCTTTAATCATTTCAAATTTCCTGGGATCCATTAAATCGGGGCCCAATACAGGCACTGGAATCGGTTCACTAGGTCCTTTTTGGTACCAGGACACCGTTTTCAATGCCTCTTGCTCGATCTTTTTTTGTAAAGCAATTAATCCATGTAGTAAAGCCTGGGGAGTTGGCGGGCAGCCTGGAATGTACACATCGACCGGAATAAATTTATCCACCCCGGAAACAACCGAATAGCCCTCTTTAAATGGCCCGCCGCCAGAAGCACACGCACCCATCGCAATGACATATTTGGGTTCAGGCATCTGGTTATAAAGGCGCACAATTTGGGGAATCATTTTTTTTGTAACAGTCCCAGAAACAATCATCACATCCGCTTGGCGCGGACTTGGCCGCATCACTTCCATGCCAAACCGCGAAAGATCATACCGGCCAGCTGCTGTTCCAATCATTTCAATTGCGCAGCATGCCAGACCGAACATCATCGGCCATAATGAATTCACTCTGCTCCAATTGTAGATTTTATCAAGCGTAGTTATTGCCACTTGATTTTGCAGCTCAGCAGGCACTTTGTAACCAGGTGTATTGATATCATTTACACTCATTTGGGAACCTTTCATCTTCCATAGGATATCAGATGACGAATATGGCTATTTTTGAGTAAATTGGGTTTAATTGATTTTACTTGATTATCTCTCCCTGTCAATCATTGATTAAAATAAATTTATTTTTACTTAATTAGGTGTTTTAGGTATAATAAAAACATGGCACTGTCAATTCGGGAAAAAATTATCGAATATTTGGCAACGAATCACTTTTCAACCGCCGCACAGCTTAGTAACCATCTGCGGGTAACGCTTCCAGATATCCGGTATCATCTTAAGGAGCTCCTGGACGAAAAACAAATCGAAGAAGTTACGAGGGAATCCAATCAAAAATTGCGAAAACCAAGGGGACGCCCTGTAATCATTTATCGTCTTAAGGCAGAAGTAAAACCAGATAACCTTAACAATCTCTCAATGTACCTCCTTTCCTTAATTTTCAACAAGACAACTTCCTCCACAGAAAAAGAATATTATCTTGACCAACTAGCCGAAAAAATCGCAGGTCATAAACCCACCTACTCGTCCCTGCCAATCCGGCTTAATCACACGATAAATCGGCTCAACGAAAATTCATACCAGGCTCGATGGGAAGCCCATGCACAAGGGGCTCAAATTCGTTTCCACAACTGCCCATATCGAAAAATCATAAAAGATCACCCAGAATTGTGTACCATGGATTTAAAGGTATTAAGACATCTTACTGGGCAAGATGTAACCACCATATCTTTACTCGATATCGATACAGAGCAGCCGCCGTTTTGTACTTTCTTGGTTAAATAAAGATCGCAGCCGTTAATACGGCTGCGATCCCAAATAGGACAACTTTAGAGCGTTTATTTTTCAGGAAATCCGGCTTCAATCCATTGCTTTATGGTATCTAAATCTTCTGCCGAAAACTGGCCTGGATGATTCCCTGCTTCTTGCACCTGCACTAAAAGGCTGCCGGCTGGATCATTTGCCACTACAGCCGGTCCGCTATTACCGCCTTTCAGAAGGTCGGCATACGAATTAAGCGCCAAACCACCCAAAGCACCATGGCAGCTGCCGCATTGATTCTTAAATAGGTCGCTAACACCGCCATCCCAGGTTAAGGAAGTTATAGCGGGTTTCCCTTCATCAGGAGATGGGGTTGCTGATGGCTCCCGTGTGGGAATAGGAGATGGAGTCTGCGGTGAAAACGCTTCCACATTCGCCTCCACTGGCGGAATGGTTGTAATCGCAGTCTGCTCAAAGGTAATAAAGCGAAGTAGAACTGCAGTCATAACTGCCGCCAAGATTAACGCAATTGGGAAATAAATCGCACTGCGTTTTTTGACTTCAGCAGGAGACGGCGGTGTGACCACTTTGCCCGATTCAATCTCCTCAAGTTCAAGCGCATGCTCTTCTACCATTTGGTGGCGCGTAAGCGTTCCTTTGATCATTGACCAGTTCCAATGTTTAATATGAACATTGTAAAAATGCCAGACAATGATCGCCAAAACAGCTAATACAGCTTCACCACCGTGGGCCACCTTTGCTGCCGGAATAAATTGCCCGGGCAGCATGCGCGCTGTCGCAATCGGATTCCAAAGCATAAAACCGGTAGCGGCCATAACCAGCAAACCCCACACCATAGCCCAATACTCTGCTTTCTCCGTAAAGTTGTATCGGCCCATTTTGGGAGGTTCTTTAGCCAACCCGATATTGTATTTAAACGCATCCAGCGCATCGGTAGCATCTTTTATTCCAGGAGCCATCGTCGCTTTCTTGCGCTGGACAAAGAGCTTGTACCCCATCACCACCAGGTGATATACGGATTCAAGCACGAACATCGTTGCAGCTATACGGTGAATAATCCGCAGGGTCTCAATTCCCCCAAAAAAGCTTACGATGGCTGGAGAAGCGGGGAAAAGGGGATATTTTTGTACTAATCCTGTAATTGCTAAAGTCGTAAATGACAGGATCAGCAGCACATGTTCAATCCGTTGAGCGATTTCAAATCGTACGTAAGTCTTTTCAGTCATTGCGGCTACTCCTGACTTTTTTCCGGTTCATTGGTCGAGGATTGCGATTGATCTTTTGAATCAACCACTACCGGTACAGCCTTTTTCTTACCATTTTTAAATTTCCGGTACACATCACTCGCAACAAACACCAACATTCCACCAATTACTGTTGGAATGAAAATTTTGTAGAAAAGGTTCACGTAATAAACCAGAGGATATTTCGTCGGACTGGGAATATAGTGTGACAGCCAAGAATCAGGGAAGTTCATTGTCGCATCAGGGTGGCAGCGCTGGCAGGCAACCAAAATATTTTCCTTCACCTGCAGCCCTTTTTCAGGGTCATCCGTCCGCTTAATATTGTGAACCCCGTGGCAGTCGTAACAAACCGGTTTATTGGTATCCTGATCAGGATCCGTTTTTTCAAATAAAGTAACCGTAGTGCCGTGGAAGTCCGCGATATAGGTATTCAACACATTGGTCGAAATCCCATATTTATCCATGATGGTTTCATCTGTATGGCATTTTGCGCAAATTTGCGGTGACGACAGCCGGTATGTAGTCGTGCTGGGACCAGTGATTGAATGGATGCCATGACAATCGGTACATGCAGGCACATCCGGGTTTTTATCGACAAAAACACCAGCGCCGTGCACACTATCAACATATTCTTCATAAATCTGGTTGTGGCACTGAGAACAAATTTGAGCGATATTGGCATGCTCGGATGGAGCAGGAAGCCCATTCTCATTTTTTTGGATCGGTGGCTGAGCATGCGGATTATGGCAATCAGCACACACAGGAGCATTCCGGTTACCAGACTCAAGTTCCGCGGTGTGTGCGCTATCCATTAATTCATCAAACTGATTTGGATGGCATTGCTTACAGGAATCTTTATACTGTAATGTGTAATCCCGTGAATCCACAGCCGTATTTTCTGGATGAGGAAATCCACTGATGTTGGTGTGGCAAACCTGACAGCTCAGGTTTTTGTGAATGGATCCCCCGTAAGTCTCCGGCGAAATTGTCAATGACAACAATTCTCCATTATCAAAAGTTTTAATCTGCCCTTCTTGTTGATGGCAAGACAAGCAAGCTGAATTATCAGGCTGCTGTCCTGGGGGCATTTTTACGGGGGCTGCACTGGTACTTTTCACTGAGAATGCCAGCAAGGCAGTCAGTATCATTACCGGCACTAACAGCAAAAACAAGAGCCATTTTTGATGGGGCCGATGATTTGATCCCATATTTGGATGTTTCTCCTCTTTTTAAAAAATGTGGGATTTGAGTAACAAATACCTTTAATATACTTTTCATCCAAAATCCAGCAACATTAATTATACATTAATTGGCGTGAATATCGGATTACATTTTGGCAAATTTTTAAGACAAAAATCCACCGGATTCTCTATTTTCCGGTGGATTTTCCCAACAAACCAATCAAATTACTTTTCTAAAGCACCATCGGTGATCCAATTGATTAATTGCTCAAGTTCACCTGAGTCAAATTGGCCAAAATGAGGTTGCTCGCCTTGTTGAACCTGAACAATCAGACTAGCTTCCGCATCACCAGGAATAACAATAGGACCATCCTCTCCGCCTTTCATAATATCAGCGTAAGTGGATAAATTCACACCCTTGATCCCTCCACTGCCATGGCATGCGGTACATTTCCCAAAGATCGATTGAATACTTTCATAAGTCAATGGCTTTCCAGGTTCCGCAGTAGGAGCAGCTCCCGGAGTTGGGGTAGTATATTTTTTTAATTCCTCACTCAAAATAAGCCTGAGTGCAGGCGCATCAAATCCGGCATATTCCCATTTGGTGCCATGACAACCGCTGTTTGAACAAAACGATGTATTACTCGTGCCGCCTGGATCTTCTACGGTATGGCAACTCTTACAGGTCTGGTCAAAACTCTCGCGATGCAGCGAAATCCAATTTGAGCTCTTGTGCGATTCAGGCTCAACACCTCGGCTAATTTGAATATCGGCTACTATCGCCTTGCCGCTTGTTACCACTGGCACGGAATGACATAAATTACATTCCAGCCGGACAGCTTCACCTTGCTGGGTCAGATGCTTCCCATCATGGCAGCGGAAACAACCCGGCGAGTCCAGATGTTGAGCATTATCAGGATGGGTATTCCAATCCATTTTTTGATCGGTAAATACCGAATCTTGATAATATTTTTGCAATACCTGGATAGCTTTGTTGATTGCCTCCGGGTTATCGGCTGTATAATCCGGGTAAATTTGTTGATAATAAGCGCGCAGCCCATCAATTGCTGCAAGTGCTTCTTCTTGTGTAGCATAGCCAACGGTTAAAACTTCAACGGACTTCTTCCGAATTTCTGGAATTTCTACTGATATCTCCCCGCGCCCAATGAATTCATTCACTGCATCATCCGGTTGATTAATTTCATGGGATGTGCGATTATGGCAGGTGATGCAGTCCATTGTGTAAAGTTCTGCCTCAATAACCGCAGTCGGGTCAAAATTTGATTCTACATCCACATACTCTGTAATCGTTCCATCCTCATTTTCAACCCGAACATATGGAATGATTTGTTTTTCAGGATCAAGCGCAACAAACTTTACTGGATTTTCAATATGCCAGTGAATTCCAAACCCTAAACCTTCACGTTTTGATCCGCCGCCAGTTTTTAGAATCAGGTAAGTTAGAGAAAGAGAATTTTCCTTATCCTCACCATAACGCTTAAGTTCTACCAACGTATCACTTGAGAATTGCTGCGGGTAATGACATGTTTCACAAGCATCATTGGCTGGACGCATATTTTTTGCCCGAATAGGGTATTCATAAGAATTTGCCACCATCGCCGAGCCTGTTTGCCAGCTGTATTCTATTTTCCGACCAATTTGTGTAATTAAAGGAGCACGACCTAAATGGCAGTCTTCACAGGTCACGCGTGCATGCGAAGAAAGCTGGTGGGTCACATATTGTGGCGGCATGGTATGGCATGTTGTGCCGCAAAACTCAGTTGTATTTGTATACTCCCAACTCGAAGTTGTAAAAATAACAACCAAAAACACCAAAAATATAACAACAATATATGGTAAAACTCTGGTTATTCGGGATGAATCAGGTGGGGGAAAGAAAAATTTTTTTAACCAACCGCTCTTTTTTGACATAGCAAGCATCTCCTGAATCGTAATCTTTATGAATCGCTCGCCTTGATGCTTCAATGATCTTGTTTGATGGCTGGCAATTAATAAACCCACCCCCATGTATCCATGGGGGTGGGTTTCATTTCTACTTACGGCCGGACCAATCCGGTCTTATCCACAGTGGCTTTTGCGCCAAGATCCTCAATGGAATCATACATAACTTGCAAGATGTATTGACCATTATGGACAAAGGCACCTGGATCTTTTTGAACGTATTGGTAGTTATAGGCAGCCTTTAACAAACGAGGTGACCAGGCATTATACCGTTCGGTCTCGTCCGCATCAAGTGTGCCGTTACCATTCGTGTCAATAAAGAAGTAAGGATAGGCAGAAGGCGAGTAAGCAATCGGAGTTCCAAGAACATCCTTAGCGTATACTTGAATGGCTGCCAACAATTTCTCAGCCATCGTGTCAACTTCGCCCTTCACTCCTTCCGTTGTATCACCATCGCCGTCGTAATCACCAACCGAACTCATCCGGATTTCTTCCGGAGCAACGCCGGCATGGCAGCCTGCGCAGGCAGCTTCCTTAACATTCAGGGCATGGGTATCATGGCAGTCAACACAGGTAGCAAAATTCTCTACATGAGCAAACTGACCCTTATACTCTTTGCCCTCATATTCGTACACACCCTTAGCGTCTGTGCCAAACAAGGTAGCGCCAGCAGCAAAGTAGTGAACGTTGCGGAAGCTTAATTTCTCATCCGGGGTATCCAGATCTTTTCCAGCAATTGTGCGATTCACACTTACCGTGGATTCACGCCCCTGGTGGCAGTTCAAGCACAAATTGGCATCTGCATTGCCCTCAAAGCCTAATTTTGCTCCGCTTGGGAAGGTAACCAATTCAACCTGATATCGTTCGAAGGTTGAAACACTGCTGTGGCATGTTTCGCACATCAATCCGTTAGACGGTGCCATCGAAATCGTTGCACCTTCCTTTAAGAATTGTGGCAGGCCCATTCCAGTATGGCATTTCACACAGGTACCTGGTACAACCGCTGGATCTTCTTCGTCCCAGTGGCGGAATGCCTCTTCCGAACCAGCAAAGTGCCCAGCATCAATTCGATTTGCCTTGCTGAGATCCACAGGCGTAGCAAGTTTTTCGTTAAGACTTTCAATTGAATCGTACAACAACTGAATGATATACTTGCCGCCATGAGCAAATGCACCGGGATCTTTAATAGAGGTCTGATAGTTGTATGCTGCTTTTTCTAACCGTGGTGTCCATGATGCATATTTGTTCGGGAAAGCAGCCTCAGCCTCAGCAAGCTGGCCATCCCCATCCGTATCAATGAAGAAATAAGGATAGGCTGTTTGCGAATATGCAATCGGGCTTCCCGCTACTTCTGTTGCATAGGCCTGAATAGCAGTATAGAGCATTTCACGCAAACCATCAATTTCGTACGAAATGCCTTCGCTGGTATCACCATCACCATCATAATCGACCAACGAGCTGGCCATGCGGATATCACGCAGTGCTTCAACAGAAGTTGCATTGGTATGGCAGCCAACACAGGTGTCCAATTCAACTTCCAAGGTATGCGGATTGTGGCAATCCTGGCAGGCCTGAACACCTTCTACATGGTCAAACAAGGCATCATATGTCTTGCCTTCATATTCATATCCACCTTTAACCTCAGTTCCATATCGTGAAACTGCGGCGGCAAAATAGTGGATATTTGTGAAACCAAGTTCTGTAACAACACCATCCTCATCAGTAGCGCCAGCCGCAGCAATAGCCTCATCCACCTGCACTTTAGAAGCATTACCCTGGTGGCAAGTCATACAAACTGCTTCACGTCCCAAACCGCTTACTTCTGCCCCCGAAGGGAATTTCACAGTGGTGTAAGATGCAGTTGTGGCATTATGGCAAGTATCACAGGTAACAACAGTGCCAATCGGAGCGTTCGCATCAACTTTATATGCTTCTGTTCCATCATCACCGATGTAATCTTTAAACCCAATACTGCTGTGGCACTTTGCACAGGTTGTGGGTATTTCGGCCGGGCTTTCTTCATTCCAATGAACAAATGCCTGAGCTTCTGCGTCCGCATGTGCCGATTCCTTCCACATCTCAAAGAATGGGACATATTCGGGAACCTCTGCAGCACACGGTTCTTGGGTTGGACACGGCACAGGTGTAGGGATTGCCTGTGTTGGTGCTGCAGTTGGTTCAGCCGCAGGTTGGCAGGCAGCCAACACAGTTGCCAATGCAACAAATACAGCAATTCCAACAATATACTTTAACGATTTAAATTTCATGGTGCTTTCTCCAATCCTTCTATGTTTTGGGTGGGAGATAATTATTTTATTAGAAAATAATTAATTGTCATCGTTCCAGGGTAGCATCACCTCCTTTTCTTCTCATCCAAAATTAATATATTATCCCTGTGATTATAACTCGACGGTTTAATTAATACAACATTAAAAATACTTCAATTTCGGTTAATTTGGGATAGATTCGCCAATTTGTCTGATTATTAATTGGACGTTTTTTGAATTACGTAATTTTAGTAATCATTTATTCAGGATTTGCTAAAACGGGTTGGACGTCTATTTTTCAAAATCTTCCAAAACTACGATCCGTTATAATGAATAATCCGAATCAATATTGGCGGTTGGATTTATCCGTATTAGAATTAATCAGTTAATTTTTTAACCGATTAAAATATATTAATTTGACATAAAAGGTTGCGTACCCGATATGATAGGTTCGTCGATTAGAAATATTTGTGTATACTGCGGATCGGCTGATGGATTAGATTCCGTATATTTAAAGTCTGCAGAAAAATTAGGGAGTTTAATTGCACAGAATCAATGCAAATTGATTTATGGCGCGGGTAAAACCGGTTTAATGGGTGCTGTTGCGGATGGTGTGTTAAATTCTGGCGGGCAGGTCATTGGTGTTGTGCCTGAAAATCTGAATCAACCCCAGTTAATCCATGCGAGTTTAACTCATCTAGAAGTCGTCAAGAATATTCACCTTCGCAAAGCACGCATGAGTGAGCTGGCAGACGCATTTATCGCCTTGCCAGGCGGTTACGGAACATGGGATGAATTTTTTGAAATTCTGACCTGGGCACAAATTGGAATTCACCAGAAACCTATCGGGCTGCTAAATACGCGCGAATATTACGACCCCATAATCCAAATGATCAACCGTGCTCGAGATGAAAAATTTATTTACGCAGAACATCAAACACTGTTAATCATAGAAAATGATCCTGATCAGTTATTAACGAAATTGGCACAATTTACTGTTCCGCAAGGGTTGGAACGATGGGTCAACCGGTAAAAAAGATGATCCCTCTATGAATACAATAGCCCCCTCAATTGGTACAGTCTTATTGGCCGCATCACCCATCTTGATTTTATTAGGATTGATGATTGGCCCGCGCTGGACGATGACTCGCGCTGGTTTAGCCAGTTGGATAGCCTGTGTGGTGGTAGCTGCCTTATCATTTGGCTCAAATTGGGATGTCCTTTGGGTATCCCAACTCAAGAGTTTATTGTTATCGATCTTTGTTTTGTGGGTTTTTTGGCCGGCACTGTTACTGTACCGGACCACGGAACAAATTGGCGGGATCAACGCAATATCGGATCGGCTAAATCAAGCGATTTCAGATCGTGGATTGCTCTGGCTAACCCTGGCCTGGTGTTTTAGCGGACTGCTAGAAGGTTTAGCGGGTTTTGGGGTTCCCATTGCTGTGGTTTCACCAATGCTCGTCTTGCTGGGTGTCGAACCCATCACAGCAGTTGCAGCCGTGGCCGTGGGCCATGCCTGGTCAGTTACCTTTGGAGATGTGGGAGTGATATTACAAACCTTATCCGGTGTTGTAAAAATCAGCATCCCGGAATTGGTTCCGTATTCTGCATTGCTGCTTGGATTTGCGTGTTTGTTATGTGGGATAGGATCCGCATTAATCCTTGGCCAACGCCGGCTGATTGGAAAAGTAATGCTCGTTAGCCTGGTAATGGCATTGGTCCAATACCTGGTTGGCTCAAGTCCTATATTTCCTTTGTCAGCATTATTAGCCGGATTAATGGGTGTTCTTACCTTCTTTTTCCTAAACAAAAAACCTGCCCGCCAAGAATTAGAAAGAAAATCAGACAACAAGCCGCTCATGGCGACAGTTTTAAGTTATTCGGCAGTTGCCTTAATTTTGGTGTTAATCTCCTGGCCGGGTCCAATTCGCACCTATTTATCAAATTTTGTGTGGCAGGCAAGTTTTCCGGCTATAACAACCGGTATGAATTTTTCAACGCCAGCGGGAACAGGACAAATTTTCCGCTTCTGGTTACATCCTGGAACAACACTTTTCTTCATCGCTGTTCTTTGCATTATTATTTATAGAAATCTGCGTCTGTTAAATCCAGTCAAATTAAAAGCGGTGTTGACTGCAACATGGAACTCTGGTGCTCCTGCTACACCAGGAATAATTTTCACTGTCGGCATTTCAACTTTAATGGATCACACCGGGATGACTCAAATATTGGCACAAGGGCTTGCTAATATGGTCGGATCAGCCTACCCAATTGTATCCCCGTGGATTGGCATGCTAGGAGCGTTTGCAACAGGCAGCAACAACAATTCCAATGTGCTTTTTGCTCCACTACAAAAAAATGTTGCAGAGATACTCTCAATCAACCCGCTGTTATTAATAGGGTCACAAACAACCGGTGGTTCATTGGGCAGCATGATCGCCCCTGCAAAAATCGCGATTGGTTCAGCCACTGTCAATCTCCTGGATAAAGGTGGTGATATTTTACGAAAAACCATCGTTTATGGAATTCCAATTGGGCTGGTCATTGGAATCATCACTTTTATCATTTCCGTTTTATAAAATCATTAGACCTTGCAAATTTATTAACTCAATTTTGAGTACTGCATGGATTTAACAACCTATAATCATATCGGTATAAGTTTATGAAACCGATATCCCTTTCCCGCTTCATTCGATTTCTCGTATCGCGCTACCAGCGGAGTTTACGATGGCCGATCATTTTTGCATTAAGCGGGGTGGCTTTGATTGTCTGGTTAAGCATGGGCGGTACGATATCCTATATGATGCGTAAGAATAGCCAGACAACCTGGAGAGACCTTCAATCAAAAGAATTGAAATATGCAGCCGAAGTAGTCACAAATTTCATGGATGATCAGGTAAAACAGCTGCAATTAATCGCTGATATCCCCCACAAAACCATCCAAGAAAATCCAAAAATATTTGAAAATATTTTTAATCGCAACACGTCGTGGTTAGAGCTGATATATGTAGATGTTGATGGTTTATCACCGATAGATGTTTTCAAAGAAAATCAAATTTTAAATCACCCCTTTACAATTTCCCAATCAACCTGGTTTCTACAAGCCAAATCACAACACATTTATATCGGAAATGTTGAGATCTCTCCCCAAGAAAAACCTTTCTTAATTATCGCTATACCCTCAGCCGATGGAGGGGTGGTCGCCGCATTATTGGATATGAACGTCTTATGGAAAATAAATAATGCGACAGATTTTGGAAATTCCGGCCAATCCTTAATTATCGATCATTATGGCAATATTATTGCCCATCCCGATGCACAACAGGCAATCAATCGCAATAATTTAATTAATAATTCCAATTACAGTTTCTTACGAAATTTTAATGACCTTCAATGGACCCACACATATAAAAACTGGCAAGGATTTGAGGTTCAAGGCACCGGAAGGCGGCTGACAAATTATGATTGGACGATCGTTTCTGAGGTACATCTAGCAGAAATTTATTCAACAGCTAATCGAGCATTAATTTTATCGTTTATCATCGTCATTTTAATTTGGGTACTGACTACTACAGCTACAATTCACTTAATGACAGTTTTTATCAAGCGTCCCAGCTTTGTTTTGGAAAATGGGATCATCCGTATCAGCAACGGCGACTTAAACCACCGCATTCAAATTAAACGCAGAGACGAAATTGGCCGCGTTGCTGAAGCATTTAATCAGATGGCTTCTGTATTGAATGAGCGAGAACAAGAATTAAAGGCAGCCCGCGATCAAGCTTTAGAATCAAGTCGTTTCAAATCCGAATTGCTGGCAAAAGTTAGCCATGAATTTCGTACACCATTGGGCGTAATCCTTGGATTTTCCGAAATTTTACAATCTGAAGTTTTTGGACCGCTGAACGAAGAACAACAAAAGCCATTAACTGAAATAATTAATTCAAGTAACCATTTGAGCAATTTGGTAAGTGATTTGCTTGACCAATCACGCCTGGAAGCCGGCAAAATGAAATTTAAGTACTCCTCATTCCAAATTTCGCAATTACTTGAACATATCACTTCCCAAATGGAATTATTAGCGGCGAAAAAGAAAATCAACCTCGAGACTGTGATTGAAAACGACGTCCCGAAATATATCATCGGTGACTCTGCCAGAATTCAACAAATTATCGTTAATCTGGTAAGTAATGCCATAAAATTTACTGACCAGGGATTTGTGCGTTTGCGCATATTTATCGCTGATTCACAATTTTGGGGGATAGAGGTGCAGGATTCTGGTACAGGTATTCCACAAGAATCACTACAGATAATTTTTGAGCCGTTTAAACAAATTGACGGCTCAATTACGCGCCAAAGAAGAGGAACAGGCCTCGGACTCTCGATTGTTAAGCAGCTTACTGAAGCAATGCGTGGAAAAATCTCGTTAATTAGTACCCCCAATATAGGCAGCACTTTCACTGTATTGTTACCAATCATTACCTCAAATATTTCCGAGAATTAATCCTATGTCCGAAACAATCACCAAACCTACTGCATTGATAATTGAAGATGATTTGAACCTGTCCATTATTTTTTCAAAAGCACTAGAAATGGCCGGGTTTCAAACCGAAGTAATCCAGGATGGATTGGCAGCGAGAGAAAGATTAAGTACATCTCTGCCGGATGTCATCGCTTTGGATTTACATTTGCCAAATATTTCTGGCGACAAGTTACTTGAATACATGAAAACATTACCGAACTTTGACCAAACCCGGATCATAATTACCTCTGCAGATCCCCAACTTGCTTCTCAATTTGAGGATGATGTTCACCTCATCCTTATTAAACCGATTAGTTTTACACAACTCCGTGACCTAGCCATTCGTTTGAAATAGTCATGCGTCAACTCCCAACTCGATTGAAATCACTATTGCTACTCCTGGCCGCAGTTTATTCCTTGGGTCTTGCTGGCTGTGTAGATCAAGAGAAGCAGAAATCGTTTGCCCAACCACAAAAAGAATTAATTTTTTATGATTGGGCTGATGATGTTCCAATGGATATTTTCCGGCAGTTTGAAAAACAGACTGGATATCAGGTTGTATATAAAACGTTTGAATCATCCGAAGAAGCTGCAGCAAATATCCAAAAAGGATTTAAATATGATGTGGTTTCGATGGATCACCGTTTAATCCCTGGCCTGATTCACCAAGGGCTGCTTTCTGCGGTAAATCATTCGAATATTCCTAACTTTAAAAACATTTCTTTTAATTTCAGAAATTTATCGTATGACCCTGAAAATCGATATTCGATCCCATTTAACTGGGGCACTACCGGGCTAATCGTCCGCACCGACTTGATCAAAGACTCTGTAACACGCTGGGAAGATCTTTGGAATCCAAACTACGCAGGAAAAGTTGGTTTATGGGAAACAACGCCTCGAGAAAACCTCAGCTTGACATTAAAAGCTTTAGGCTACTCGGCTAACTCGGAAAATCCGGAAGAACTTGACCAGGCAGTCCAAAAATTATGTTCATTAAAGCCTGATTTGGTCTTTATTGAAGCATTGACCGATGCAGAAGTTGTTTCAGAACCAATCATCCAGGGAGAGTTAGGGATTGCCCTCAGTTACGCTGGAGATGTCATTAAGGCGCGTGAATCCAATTCGAATGTGGAATATGTATTGCCAGCGGATGGAGCATTACTTTGGGGAGAAAGTTTTGTGATCCCTGCAAATACACAAAATAAAGAAGCTGCTGAAGCATTGATAAACTTCTTAATGGAACCAAAAATTAATGCGGAAATCACCAACTTTAATGTGTATGCAACCCCAAATCAATCTGCCTTAGAATATATCGATCCAGAAATATTAAACGACCCGGTTATTTTTCCTCCAAACGAATACCTGGCAAATGCTGAATTACTCCTTGCGCTTAGCCCCGAAGGAGAGCAATTATATCAACAGGCCTGGGAAAATTTTTTGGCTTGCCCGCCCAAATATTAATATAAGCAGATACAAATAAGCCAGGTTGAGCAGATTTTTCCTCAACCTGGCTTATTTTTTAATCCTCGAAGTCTTATTCGACAGTCACGCTTTTGGCCAGATTCCGCGGCTGGTCAACATCCAATCCTCGTAATGAAGCGATATGGTAAGCAAAAAGCTGGAGAGGAATAACCGTAACAACAGGGGAAAGCATCCAGGGTGTAGGCGGGATCCAAAAAACATGATCTGCCAGCGCAGGAACTCGTTCATCACCCTCTGTTGCAACCACAATCACACTGCCCCCACGCGCCTTCGCCTGTTCAATCTGGCTGATCATCTTTTCATACCAGGGGTCTTTCGGCGCGATCGCCAACACAGGCATATCGCGGTCAACCAATGCAATAGGGCCGTGTTTCATTTCGCCAGCCGGATATGCCTCCGCGTGGATATACGAAATTTCCTTGAGTTTTAATGCTCCTTCATATGCAATCGGCATATTGATTCCGCGCCCCAGGTAAAGCATATTGCGGATATATTTCATCTCTCTGGCGACCTGAATTATTTCTTGCTCGCGATCCAGGCATTTACCTACTAAATCGGGCACCAGCCGGAGGTCAGAAACAAGCTGCCGCCTGGTTTCTTCACTTAACACACCGCGCATATCGCCCAATAACACGGCTAACAAATAAAGATCTACCAATGGCGCGGTAAATGCTTTGGTAGAGGCCACACCAATCTCTGGACCAGACTGCATGGATATATATCCATCAGCAACACGCATTGCTTGTGAACCAATCGCATTAACAATAGACCATAACCTGGCACCTCGTTTTCGCCCTTCGTCCATCGCTGCAAGTGTGTCTGCTGTTTCGCCGGACTGGCTGATTGACAATACCACGGTATCCTGATCCACAATCGGGTCGCGATATCGGAATTCGCTTGCGATGTCAACCTCAACCGGTATCCGTGCGATGCGTTCAATCAACACTTTCCCAACCATCCCGGCATGTGATGCGGTGCCACAGGCTGTGATAATGATCTTTTTTATTCCTTTTACAATTTCGGGTGTTAGATTTAATTGCGGAAGGCGTACTTTTCCCTCATCAAAATCTACCCGCCCAGCCAAAGTATCAGTAAGAGAGCGAACCTGCTCATGAATCTCTTTCTGCATAAAATGGCGGTGTTCACCTTTTTCAGCTGCAACCGGGTCCCAGCTGATCGTGTGCTCTTGAGGAACAATTTTCTTTCCATCAAGAGTTTTCACTACAACTGAGTCCTTGGTAACCACAGCCATTTGATGTGAATCGAGGAAGATCATTCGGCGGGCATGGTCAAGGATCGCAGGAATATCCGAGGCTACAAACATTTCTCCTTCGCCAAACCCAATCACCACCCCACCGGCATTCCCAATCCTTGCTGCCACCATCTTATCTGGCTCATAAGAAGACATCACAACCACCCCGTGTGCCCCTTTTAGCTGGCGTAAAGCCTGGCGGGTTGCCTCTTCAAGCGAAATGCCTTTGGCATAAAATCGTTCTATCAGGTGGACAATAATTTCCGTATCCGTATCCGACTTAAAATCCACACCTTCGGTAATTAAATCTTCTCGCAATTCCAAAAAATTTTCCACAATTCCATTGTGCACCACCACAACTTTGCCGGTGGCCCCCAAATGCGGATGCGCATTTCGTGCACTGGGTTCACCGTGGGTTGCCCATCGGGTATGCCCAATGCCAATTTTCCCTTCTAATGGTTGGACCTCTACAAGGCTCGCTAATTTATTGAGCTTTCCTGCATCACGCCGGACCTCGATGTGCCCATTTTGCAGGACTGCGATTCCTGCCGAATCATATCCACGGTATTCTAATCGTTTAAGGCCATTCAAAATAATTGGCGTGGCGTTTCGCTCACCAATGTAACCAACAATTCCACACATACAGGTTCTCCTTTGAGGCATATAGATAGCTTATCTAGTATTGCATAATACTATGCACCCACAGACAGCAATACTGTATGCAAAAAGCATACATCAGTTCGGTGATTCAATTGATTGGTTTAGGAAAGGGTCAGGAGGTTAATGCTCCTGGAAGGCTTCCGCTGATCTTTCGATTTTCCTGGCATGCAGGGTTCAAACCTGCTTTTTGCCAGTTAACCTCACCTTGCGGTAAGGAACCTTCATCCTCGTCACCCTGATGCTTCCCCCACTTTACCAGGGCCATGCGCTTTTCTTTCCTCTAACGAAAATTATAAGATTGAAGTGTCACCTCCTATAAATGCAATTATACTCTGATTCCGATTTATAATCTAAATCAATGGACGATCAAGAGTATTCACCAGAGAATAAAGCAGTCAAGCGGCAGCTAAATATTAAAGATCTCCTGTTTTTACCTTTTGGCTGCTTGTTGCAAATATCACCGATTATGGTAGCTGGAATATTTGCTATCTTGTTTTTATTTGGGTCAGGAATTTATTATACATCCAACAGTAATTTTTTCGGATTCGCCGAACCCCCTTATGGTGAATGGACTTACTCCAAGGATAATACAATTATCAAATCTCAAAATGGCGAGGCATGGGAGATTTCCTATGAAACCGGAAAAGATGTTCAATTCGCGGGGTTGGTTAGGGCATTATATCCAATTCGAGAGATCAACTTTCCCGTACTGACGCATGACATTTTGGTTACTCAGGGCGATTTTTCAAATCCACAAGCTGTTAACATCAATGTGTGGAACCATAAATTCTCCTGGTATGCCAGAAATAAACAACCACCGCAAGGATCAATCAATCTCTTGCACACCGTTCCGATCAACGAGACAATTTATCACGATTTACTCAATATCCGCAAAGGGGATCAAGTCAAAATTTACGGAACAGAAATTTGGATCATTTCACATATCGATGCATCGGGCATTTTGCGCCATAAGTGGCAAGATGCGGGATGTAATTCAATCCTGGTAAAAAAAGTTGTTTTTATCCACTCAAACGAAGAATCGGAGGATTAAATGTTATTAGTTGCTGAATTAAAACTAGATTCTGGTCAAACGGTTTCGATCATGACCCTTCCACCGAAGCAGTTTAAAACTGGCTCAAGAGGATTTTATGCCAATCAAAAAGCTGAAATTGACGGAAAGAAATACCAGGTCCAAATTCAGGTTATTGAGATTGGAAGCAAAACCAGCGCTAATTCAGAAAATGAGTGAATTATAACAAAATGGAGGTGGCAATTGAACCACCTCCATTTTTCAACCAAATCTCAAGGTTAACTATTTTTTTGGATGAGTTCAACAACATCCGCAAAATCGATACCTAAGCGCTTTACAGTTTCCAGGGTTGGAATACCATTTTGGCTCCAACCACGCCGTTTATAAACAGCATCAACCAATTTTTCGTAACGCTCTTCGCGGAATTTGCGCAATACCGCCATTCGTTCTTCAATTGTTAAACCGGTAGAGTCAATCCCAGCTTCTTCTTGTAGCCATTGATCATAATAGGATTCCCGACTCTCGTATTCCACTTTGGTCACAGGGCCCATCGCCCGGTACGGTGGATAATCGTATTCCCTCGTCCCAAAACCTAAACGCAAGTTAAACAAGCGCTGGAAGTTGTAAACCTTTTCGGATTGCAAAATAATCCCGTCAATGTCAATCTTTTCTCCCAAAACACCCTCATACAACAAAGTGTAATTTTCTACGTGCTCGGGGACTTTGGCAGGTTCTTTAGCAGTCCGGTTGCTTTCCGGAATAATATCATTCCAGGGCAGTTTACAAAGCCCGTGCAGGCTGAACCATGTACGCCACATCGGGAAGTAATGCAAGGCCTCTGCCTTCGCCTCAAATGTGGGCAGTTGTTTATGCACTAATTCCATGAATATTAGCCAGGCTTCATCATGCTGAGCACCTTTAGAGGCTAAGGCATAACCACCTTGCTGCGCCAATGATTCTTTAGATAAGTATTCGGAAATTTCCATTCCCTTAACTTCCATGCCAATGTCTTTAAGCAATTGGGGATCGCCGCCGTACTGCTCGGCAAACACTTTTTTCATTGACCGGATACCCTGTCCCACAACAACTCCAAAACCTTCTCCGCGGGACATCTGGTGAATCAATTCCATCGTCGCTTCAAAATTACCCCAGGTAAGTTCTAACCCGCCAGTAATCTCTTTGTTGATGATCCCATATTCATAACATTCCATCGCATAAGCGATCGAATTACCTAGCGATATCGTATCGATGCCGTAGGTATCAGCATAGAAGTTAATCTCTAACACCTGACCAGGATCGAATATACAAGGGTTCGAAGAACACGCTCCCAGGGTTTCGTATTCTGGACCATCTACAAAGACTTTTTCACCTTGATAGGGGCCTGTTTGCAGCGTATATTCAGCCACAGCATGTGCACAAGACATGCTGCATCCATACCAGCAGCCATCTGGACCGCGTTTATCAAACATCGGCTTCCAGATATCACCGGCGACCTTATGCGAATCTTCATGATGGCCAAATCGGAAGTTCTTTACTGGCAGCAGTTCAAACTTATCCATAATTTCGACAAGATACGGCGTGCCGGTCCCGCGCATATCGTTTTGAGACGCATCGTAAGTAGCTATATCGTAATTGATCCGCTTTCCAGCTTTCCGGATCAATTCCATATTGGCGACTCCATTACTATCTGCGCCAGTATCGCTGTAGCGGACAACAATCGCTTTAATCTTCTTATCGCGTAATACCGTGCCTGCTCCACCGCGCGCTGCCTGTTTGATTCGGATTTCATCCCGGCGAGGATCATAATAACTAATATTCAAACCACACATGGGAATGTGTTCAGCCGCAGTCCCAGCTGATACCACTGAGATTCCGCGTAATCCCTTCGGATTATCAGCGTACATATCTGTCAGCATTTTATTAATGAGATGTGTGTCAACAGGTTCAAGCGGAGCCTCTTCAATCGTGACCTTACCATTATCGCCGTCAATGACGATTATTACATCTTTTTCCGCCTTGCCTTGGATTTCAATCGCATCCCATCCAGAAAATTTTAAGTATGGTCCAAAATATCCACCACTATTACTGTCAATAATTGATTGTGTCAACGGCGAGATTGTTACAGCAGTGCATTTACCACTGCCTGGATACGCAGTGATTCCACCAATTGGACCACCCGCAATGACCAACTCATTCTCAGGGTCATTCCATTTGGTTCCGTCGTTAACAGCATTCCATAACAACCAGAGACAAAAGCCTCGTCCACCTGTGAATGTCTCCTTCATTTTATCGTCCACCGGTTTTGTAGAAATCTCGTTACTGCCCACATTGACATACAATGTGCGGTTGGCATAACCGTGGACTACTGGTCTCAGCTCATACGAATATTCTGCAAGAATTTTATGAGCTTCTCGGATCATCTCCGGGGAATATTGGGTCATTCGATACGCTCCTGAGAGTACAATTAGGTTGGATATTATCAAAATACGAATTGAGATTCCATCCTAATTATACGGGGCTGAAGTGGCTACTTCATTGAAGGGTTGTCACTGGCCTAAACGACAAATGTCACAACCTGATCCATCCCCATGCTATAATGTACGCGCAATTCGATTACAGGAATTTATATGACTGCACCACGCTCAATTACCGTTTTTGATATCATCGGTCCGGTGATGGTTGGACCTTCAAGTTCACATACCGCTGGAGCTGTTCGCCTTGGACAGATTGCCAGAGCGATCTTTGGGTCACAACCAGAACAGGCATTAATTCAACTGCATGGCTCATTTGCCGAGACAGGTCGCGGTCACGGAACCGACAAAGCCCTCATTGCAGGTCTGTTAGGGCTGGATACCTCCGATGACCAAATAAGTCATTCTTTTGAACTGGCACAAAAATCCGGCTTGAATTTTTCATTTGAAAATATCGATCTTGGTGAATTAGCCCACCCCAACACGGTTCGCTTTTATCTAAGCAGCCAATCCCAACAAATTCAGATCACCGGAGCCTCCACCGGAGGTGGATTGATCGAGATCACCAACATCCAGGGCTATCCGGTTAATTTTGATGCGCAGTTTGAAACCTTGATTATTGTGGCTGATGACAAACCCGGTACAATCAACTCCATTACGGGGTGGTTGTTAAATCAGAATATTAACGTGGCATTTTTTAAAGTAGGACGTGAAAAGCGCGGCGGCCAGGCTATCATGGTTATTGAAACGGATGAAACTATTCCGGACACGCTGGTAAGAGCAATTGAGGGCTTTTCCTGGGTAATTTGGGCCAGGAAAATTTCTCGTCTGAAAGAGTAGGTTTTTATATGTACCACGCCATTAATGAAATAATTGAACAAGCGAATCAATTCAAAATCCCGATCTCAGAAGTAATCCTGCGAGCCGAAGAAGCCGATACCCAGGGAAAACGAGCGGAAATAAGATCCGAAATGCACCGTCGATTGGAAGTAATGCGAACAAGTACCCAGAAAGGGCTTGAACGTCCAATCCGCTCAATCAGCGGATTATCCAACGGAAATGCGTATCGGTTTCAAAAGTGGCTAGATGCGTCCAACCAGCCTACCACTGGCACCCTTCTTAGCAGAGCTATCTCACGTGCACTTTCGGTGGGTGAAGTGAATGCCGGCATGGGATGTATTGTTGCCACCCCTACCGCTGGATCTGCGGGAATCCTACCGGCAGTATTATTCTCGCTTCAGGAAAGCTACTCCCTTTCAGATGAGCAGTTAGTTCAGGGACTATTCACTGCCGGAGGGATTGGAACCGTGATTGCCTTTCGGGCAAATGTTTCCGGTGCTGCAGGAGGCTGTCAGGCTGAAACGGGTTCAGCCTCTGCCATGGCTGCCGCTGCTGCAGTCGAATTATTAGGCGGTAATCCTGATCAATCTTCGCAAGCTGTTGCAATTGCCCTGGCAAACCAGCTAGGATTAGTTTGCGACCCTGTAGCCGGTTTGGTTGAAGTTCCTTGTATCCAACGCAATGCAGCGGCAGTTGCGCAAGCATTTGTAGCGGTTGACCTGGCTTTATCGGGTTTTCAACTTAGAATTCCGGCAGATGAAGTAATCGATGCGATGCTGCGTGTGGGTGAACACATGGATGTTCGCTATCGAGAAACAGCCCAGGGTGGTTTAGCTGCAACCCCAACCGGGAAATTGATGGCTCGAGAAATTTGGAGTGGACAATGAATTTTGAAGAACAACTTGACATTTATTTACGCGCCCGGTTTACCCTCATCGTCATGGTCACACCGGAAGAAGAACGTGCGCTTCAAATCATCAAAACGGCTTGCGAACGTACCCAGCGCCGCTGCCTGACTTGGGATACCTCCGATGGATTCCAATGGTTAACCGCACAAGCAGGGAATCCCCCCACAGCCCGTGATCCATTGACTGCATTAGAGCAAATTGATCAATCAGATAATAACACCAGCACATTGTTTGTTCTGAAAGATTTCCATGAAGCCTGGAGCAACCCGCAATTAAAACGGAAATTACGCAGTATCAGCCAACGGTTAAAGTTTTCCAAAAAATCCATTTTGATCACTTCGGTTACCGGTAAAGTGCCCGAAGAGCTAAAAGATGAAACTGTTTTGGTTGATTTTCCCTTGCCTAACGCCAGTGAATTAGAAGGTGTTCTTCATCGCTTAACTCAAACTCCCGGAGTAAAGGTCAATCTTACACAATTAGGCAAGGAAAAGCTGGTCCAGGCCGCCGTTGGGTTAACCTCAGCACAGGCGCAGCGTGTGTTTGCCAAATCCATCGTTAAAGACGGTACATTGGATGATCGTGACATTGATCTGGTCACAGAAGAAAAGAAACAAATCATTCGTGAGAGTGAAGCGCTTGAATTTTATTCAGTCACAGAGACACCCGATGATATTGGCGGATTAGGCGTGCTGAAAGAATGGCTGCGTATGCGGGAACGAGCCTTCACCTTGGAAGCCCGTCAATACGGTTTGCCAGTCCCCAAAGGAATTGCGCTCATCGGAATACCCGGTACAGGGAAATCACTGACAGCAAAAATGATCGGTGGTTTATGGCGGTTACCGTTGCTTCGGTTGGATGTGGGTTCATTATTCGGCAGCCTTGTAGGTGAATCGGAAGAACGTGCCCGGCGAGCTTTACGCCTGGCCGAAACCGTTGCGCCGTGTGTGGTATGGATTGATGAAATCGAAAAAGCCCTGGCGCATGGCGGCCTGGATAGCGGTACATCAACACGCGTATTTGGAACGATATTAACCTGGATGCAGGAAAAGAAAGCGCCATGTTTTGTCGTTGCGACTGCTAATGATATCTCCAGTCTGCCGCCGGAATTGCTCCGGAAAGGCCGTTTTGACGAGATATTCTTCCTTGACCTCCCCACCTTTGAAGAAAGGCGAGAAATTTTTGGGGTGCACCTGCGTAAACGGAATCGCCTTGCACAAGATTATGATCTGGATTTGTTGTCCGCCGGCTCTGAAGGCTATGTCGGTTCTGAAATCGAACAGGCGATTATTGATGCGATGTATATTGGGTTTAACGACCACCAAAGAGAATTCACTACCCAGGATATCCTCTCCGCCCTAAAACGGCAGGTACCGCTGTCAATTTCACAACGGGAAACCATCGGAGGCTTGAGAAACTGGTTAAGAGAAGGACGGGCTCAATCTGCCTCATTCGGTGAAATAGAAGAAGCCGCCAATCAATTTGTTCAGATCCAATTGGATATCCGCCCAAAAGAATAATTCGGTTTTCCCACCATGCCGCCCAAAGACACAGCCTCCTTCACCACCCCATCCCCAGCCCAGGTTAAGCGTTGGAAACGCATGTTATCCAACCGGCTTCCTCTGATCGGCCCACTGGTTCAAATACGCTCTCAACGGCAGCTTACTCTGGCAGCAGAAAATGGACATCAAGAATCTGCAATCATTCTGCTGGACTGTCTGATAAACACGTCTCTTGATGAGCAAAAAAATGAACTACAAAACTGGATCGAGAGCCTAAAAAATCAGTCAGTGATTGACACTGCATGGGGGTATTGGTCACAAAACGAACGACCTGCCATCCTGTTTCAATCATTACAAAAGATCGGTAAGCCAGCTTCTAAACCTCCGGTCTTACAACAATTAAGCAAGATCAAACTAAATCTTGATCGGCCTATAGAAAATTCAACGCCCGATCAGGTGCTTGCCTTAATCGAACTATTACAGGATCAGGATACAAATGTCGCTCACCTGGCAAAATCAGGTTTAGAAAATCTTAAAACGCAATCAGCAAAAGACGCCTTTGGGGAATATTGGCGGGAAAACCGCACAACGATACTAACTTCGATCTTGCGAAATGGGAAATATCAAGCCCTCTCGCCTGCTGAAGCATTGGTTTATACTGCGTTAAAGCTTGAAAATGTTGATATTATCCTATCAGGTGGTACAGAAATAGTACGTCCATTAATATTAGCCTGCCAGGACATGGACTCTGAAATCCAGGTTCTTGCCCGGCAATGCATCCATAACCTGACAAACCGCAAAGCAATTAATGAAATCTGCAAGTTATGGCTTGAAACCCGGTCGCCGTTTCTCGATCAGATTCTGGTGGAATGTGAATATCTGCCAGCACAGCCATTTAGAACGCGCATTGCTTGCGCCTTACGCCTTGGAAAACTTGAATTAATTCATCAATCCCCGCCAAACAGTATCTTATTCTTGCTGCAATTTGCATTAGATGTTCAATCAGAAATTCGCGAAGCTGCTATCCAGGTATTAAAAACTCTTCAAAAAGCTGAACAAATTGATCAATTGTGTGATCAATTGATCCTGAATGATCATCAACTGGCAAAACAAATCGCACTCGAATGCAATTATCTGCCGTCCACCCCAGCCAGGCAGGCATTATTTTTCATGCTAACCGGGCAATATGAAAAATACGCGTGTTTGGATTTTGACCAAAGACTGCTGCGTGTTATCTACGACACTTCAACAGAAGATCTTCGCCAAAAAATCGCTCGTCAGATACAGCAATCAGGCCGAGTGGATTTTCTTAGCGTCATGGCTGGCATGGATTACCAGGCTCGCGCCGGAGACCTTACCGAAGACGAAATTAAAATCCTTATAAACATGCTCGTAGAGCGTAAAGAGTGGGGAAAGATATGGGTCCTTACGCGGGAATTACCTCTTTCGTGGAGCATCAAGCTGTTGCGTGTTTTATCCCAGGCCGGATGGAAACCTGATACCACGGAAGAACACGATCTCTTTCAACAACTGGTTGAACTGATCTCACAGCCAATCGCCTCGGAACCCGAAGAAATCCAAAAATCAATTCCGCCTGCAGTCTATCGCTCCTGGCTGAACAGCTCCGGAAGGATAAATGATATTGCTTTCTCACCCAACCATTCCCAAGTAGCCATTGCTTGCTCAAATAAAAAAATTATTATCTGGGATTTTCACGAGGCAAAAATTTCACATGAAATTCGCGATTTTTCTCATTCGGTTGGATTGGTTGAGTATATGCCGGATGGAACCCTCATTGGAGCAGAAAGAACAGTTAATGATGCAGAATGTAAAATTATTGCCTGGGATGGTATTAAATGTGTTAAGGTGGGAGAACACCAGGGTTCTATCGCCAAAATTATTCCAACGAAAAATTATGGACTGCTGAGTGCAGGAAAAGACCAGCAGCTTAAACGATGGGACCTGGTAAACAAGAACCCAATTTCAAATGCCCATTTAATTGATTGGCCTCGAGCCGCTTCCGTGAATCCTGCTGAAAGCCATTTACTGCTTCTCGATCAACGGGTAAAAATGGTTTCATTGCCCGAACTTCAATACATTCAAGTCCAATCCAGAAACCGGTCTGGAAAAATTCCGATTTATGATAGTGTTGCTTCTGAGGTTTTAGCCCTACCAGATAATCAGCATTTTCTATTGGGACAAAATAACGGCCAGGTCATTTTATACAAAGCCGAAAAAAAAGAGAATCAGTGGGGAAAAACCGCAATATTTGCGCATCGTGACCGGATTCAAGGAATCGAATTCCACCATTCCAGCCAAAGAATTATCACTGCGGGTAATGAAGGTTATCTATCCTTTACTGCCTGGCCTGATATTACAGATCAGAAAATAATCCAGCAGCCAAAAGGAAAGGTTACAGCCTTGAAAATATCCCCTGATGGACAGTTTATGGCGACCGGAAGCAGTGAAGATGGACTTTTCCTATGGGATTTGCGCATGGATCAAATTCCTGCGCTTTTTTACCAGCCTCTGGCCAAAACGCGGCCAAATCATCTGGCAGCAGTAAACAGTTTGCTTGAGAATCCTGCTTTACCTGCCGCAATTATGAATGCCTTGCGATATCTTTCGATCATATTGCAGCATCACTTTCGCTTTGAAATTCAAATTGTTGATTTGCCCGGAATTCAACCTGGATCATTTGACATAATCATTGATTAAGTCGCATTTTTATTTGAAATTGCGGTAAGATAATACCCATTGCACATACCATTAATTCAACAGGAACGAAGTTATGAGCGGGCGATTAGCTGTCGATTTCGGCACATCGAATACAGTATTAACCCTCTGGAATGAACAAGATCAAAAAGCCGAATCGTTACATGTACCTGAATATGGGAAAACCTCTCTGCAGGGTGATGAACAAATTTCGGTTATCCCTTCCCTGATCCATTACGCTGCCGAAAATCGCCGCTGGATTGGAAATCAGGTTATCAGCCGTGGATTATATAATTCACGCCGGACTTTTCGGTGGATGAAACAATATATTAGCCACCGCAGCCCCCTAAAAATTCAGATTGACGATCAGGCAGTTTCTCCATTTGATGCTGGGCAAACCTTTTTATCCAGTGTTTTAACCTTTGCTGGGCAGCAAATAAACTTCAAGGATGAAGAGGTTGCTTTTAGTGTTCCAGTAGAAGCCTATGAACATTATGAAGATTGGATAACTAAAGTTGCCGAATCTGCCGGAATTCGCCGCTACCGCCTGATTGACGAGCCTTCAGCTGCTGCTTTAGGATACAGCGCTCATATTCAACCTGGAAGCGTCTATTTGATTTTTGACTTTGGCGGGGGCACGCTTCATGCTGCTGTCGTCCTGATGGAAACCGAGGAAAAAGCCAAAACTGGCAAGCGCTGTCGCGTACTTGGAAAAGCTGGGCGCAGTATTGGCGGATCACGCATTGACCAATGGCTTTTTCAGGAAATACTAAAACAAAATCAACGCCGGGAAAGTGATGAAGACATCCGGCAGATCAGTACGACTTTATTGGTAGAATGTGAAAGAATAAAAGAAATCTTATCGTATCAGGAACAAGCCTCGATTGATCCAATTTTTATTCCTGGTAAAGATCCGATCACTGCCTCATTCACTCGATCATCATTGGAAGAAATACTTGATCAACACGAATTGTTTACCCAAATTGGCCAGACAATCCGGTCTGCTTTAAATGATGCTCGTGAACGAGGATACACAGAAGAACAAATTCAAGCAGTCCTCATGGTAGGAGGAAGTTCCCAAATCCCGTCCGTTCAAAAAACGATCCGTCAGATTTTTGGGAAAGAAATAGTCAAAGCAGAACGTCCGTTGGATGCAGTTGCGCGTGGGGCTGCTGCTTTCATATCCGGCATGGACTTTTACGACCACATCCAGCATGATTATGCAATCCGGTACGTAAATCCCCAAAAAGGTATTTACGATTACAAGCCGATTGTTCAGCGTGGAACCGTCTATCCAACGCAGCAGTCAATTGCAAGGTTATCGATCAAAGCCTCATATCCAGGGCAAACCCAATTAGGTCTCGCAATATTCGAAATGGGTCAAAATAAACCGCACAGCAGTGAAAATGTGGAACTGGTATTTGATCCCACAGGCGCTGCCCGTATCATTCAGGTCACCCCCCAAGAAGCTGAAGACCGATCCCTGTTTTGGATGAATGAACACAACCCAACATTCTTGATCGCTGATCCGCCTGCTGCACAAGGTGAACCTAGGTTTGAGATTGAGTTTTACATCGATTCGAATAAACGCCTGACCATTAATGCTCGTGACATTTTGACCGGTAAATTAATTTTTGATCACGCGCCTGTGGTAAAGTTAACCTGAGAGGAGGTGCCATGTCGCACATATCCCGCATTAAAACAAAGATTGTAGAAAAAGAGCATTTACTCAAAGCGCTTGATGATTTAGGCTACACCTACCAGGAAGGTGACCTGGAAGTAAAAGGAATGGGAACCAAACAAAAGGTTGAAATCCTTATTCCCTTAAAAATCAGCTACGACATTGGTTTCCGCAAATCGGAAGGAAGCTATGAAATTATTGCAGATTGGTATGGGGTTCGCGGAGTAAAATCAAAAGAATTTACTGAAAAGTTAACCCAACGTTACGCATACCATGCTGCAAAACAAAAGCTGGAAGAACAAGGCTTTACATTGATCGAAGAGACCCAGGACAAAGGGAAAATTCACCTCGTCCTTCGGAGGGCAGCCTGAGAGGTATTCTTATGGATGTGCAAGAAATTGAAATCACGATTAATAAAAACGGCCAGGTTGAAGTCCACGTTCGCGGAGTTAAAGGAAAAGCTTGCCTGGATCTGACCCAGGAATTGGAGAAAATCTTAGGTGGAGAAGTAATCCTCCGTGAGATGACTCCAGAAGCAGATGAAGTTGTATTTAACCCGCTGGATAATCAGCTTAACATCGGTGGAAAATAATAGCCGGCTGGAATGGATTCCTTGTTGCGTATTCACCACATCGAGTGGAACTCAAAAGCAAACGGCCCAGGCAACCGGGTGGTCATTTGGACACAAGGATGCACCCTCAATTGTTTAGGCTGCTTTAACCCCGAGACTCACCCCTCCGATCAAGGGCAATTGTTCACCTTCTCTGAATTGATTAAAGGTATTGAACAGAACAATCCCAGTTTTGACGGCATTACTTTTAGTGGTGGTGAACCACTACAACAACTCGATCCATTAATAGAATGGGTTCAGTTGTTGAAACAAAAATTCTCAACCTCGATTTTGATTTTTACAGGATTTCGATGGGAAGAAGTAAATCGGTTCTCCAAAGTAAATAATTTGTTGAATCATATTGATGGAATTATCTGCGGCCGGTATGACCAGAACCTGCGAATTGCAAATGGGTTGATCGGCTCATCCAATAAAACGGTTCATTTGTTAAGTTCGAAAATAAAACTTTTCGATCTTATCCAAACACCTCAAACGGAAATCATGATTGAACCGGATGGTAGTATATTTATCAGTGGGATTGATCCTTTGATATGGTAAGTAAATAAAATGCTTACAGATGAACAACGATCAAATTATTCTGAAATACTGAAATCCTTACGCCTGCCAGCGGATTTAGAAGAATTTCAAATCCTCCCTCTGGTCATGTCGGGAGTTCTTTATCAGTTAAAAGAAGATAACACCGATCAGGCGGTGGAAATCATTGAAGAAGCGGCTGGCCGCTGCCCTGTCCCTACAATTCGAAACCAGGCTCTTCAAATGCTGGCTGAAATGAGTCAGCGCCATAATTCACATGCAGCAGGTGCATTGTTTAAAATTTTTGTTCAAGTCAATGAACCATTTGCCTGTGAATTAATCCAGAAATATCAATTGAAAACTACGGACCAAACCTTTCAAGCTCTTTTCTTCTTTTTGGCCAACAACCGGGCTGACTATACGCAAATCGACCCTGATTTTTACTTGCTGACAGATTATTTCCTTGCTTCAGGTGATGATGCTTTTCATATCCGTGTCCTGGACGCTGCCAGGCAAATGGGATTTACCAATCTCAAAAACACACTGGAGATTTTCCTACAGCTAGCCACAGAAAATATCCACAGACTTACGGAAAATTTCCGTCTATACAATGAAATTGAAAGAAAACACTGCCTAATTTGGCTTGAGAAATTAGCATTAGAGGGCCAATTCGTTGCGCAAGAGATCATATGCCAGCTTGTTTTATCAAATGACGATGCCCTGGCCCGGAAAATTGCCTTGAAACACAATTTTGCGCCTAAGGATGATCCTGAACAGGCGGCGTTCTTATTCCTGACCGAGCAGTGGCAAGCGTATGAAGCTTTTGATTTTTCTCATCGCCTGCTTGCAGCGGCTTATGAAAATGCGTCACCATCCTTGCGACAAAGACTGTTGGCTCACAGCCGCTATTCCGGCCAAATTGGTTGGCTAAATGCGATCCCGCGAACCAACCGCTTAATGTGGTTGAAAGATCTCAGTGATGCCGATTGGCAAACAACCATCAATCAATTGGAAAAATCAAATCGATGGAATGATCTATGGAGATTAACCCAGGCTGCCCCGCCATTTTGGTCGGCGATGATATTAAAAATATTGCAGTCGGTTAATTTCCAACCCAAAGAAATCGATCTTTTTAATACCTGGTGCAATCTAGCGAATTTGTGCCTGCAAAAACAACCCGCGATTACCAAAGTCCGCAGCATTTTTTCAAATACGCCCGGAATAACTTGTCTAGGGCTGGATCAAACCGGCGAGAAATTGGTTTTTGGTGGCCCTGATGCAAACTTATATTTTTTGAACCTTAAACACAAAGATTGGCACATTGAAACCTTAATTAGCTCCGCCTCCCAATCTCGAGCGATAGCCTTTTCTCCTGATGGAAGTTTTATCGCTTGCGCCAGTGGTGATAACCAGATCAGGGTTTATCGCACCAAAGAAAAAACCCTCGCCAAACTTCTTGGCGGACATACCGGAATTATTCGTTCGCTGACCGTACACCCGGATGGCCGTTCTTTAATCAGTTCCGGCTTTGATGGCGCAGTGCGTACCTGGCGCTTTCCATTGGGTCCTGAAGGACACCCTATCACAATTGATGCACTTGAGATATTTAGCTCAGCTTTTAATCAGGATGGCAGTTTATTAATTAGTGTCGGCGCAGACCGAAAAGTAAAGATTTGGAAATGGCCCGATGGAAGTCTGGCAAGGGAATTGATTGGTCATGCAGATACAATTACTACTCTTGCGGTTGGTCGTGGTCAATTATTGGCAACCTTCAGCCGTGACTCGATGCTAAAAATTTGGAATATGGTTTCAGGAAAACAAATCAGAGAATGGAATATTCCAGGAGTGTTTCTTTCTCACCTTTGTTTTCATCCAGACGAAAAAGTAATTTTTGGTATTGACACACATGGTGTGATTTATGCCTGGGATAGTTCCACTGGCGTGGAATTAATCAAAATTGATCATCACCATTCTCCTGGTACCGGCTTGATTTTCCAAGAAGATCGCAATCTTTTAATATCCTCGTCACAAAACGGTGAGCTCTCGCTCTGGGATCTGGAGACTTTTATCTTACTTCGCCAACCAGTTGGTGATTCCAGCCCGGGGAAAATTACCCTGATCGAAAATTATCTCAAACAAAATGAGTCAATTCCAGAAAATAAAAAATGGTTGGAATTTGTTTTGAATTTATACCGGTGGAGTTCCCGATTCGATGTCGAAATTGCCGAGCCAGTTGTGCTGAGCTTAGGTGAGTTCGATATCCAATTGTAGCCTGTGTCCCAATTCATAAGGATATAATAAAAAAATATACATTACCAAAACAAAGGGAAATCTCTGTGAAAATCTCCCGATTTATCTCCGGTCCTTCTGGTTTGGATCCGATTCGCAAGAAAAATTTTATCAATGTACAGATAGATGCGATTGGGGTCGGTCTAGCCAGTGCTGCCAGCCCATTTTTACCCGTTTTCTTGACCCGCCTTGGGGCATCAAGTTTTGAGGTAGGTTTATTAACATCAATGCCCGCATTGACAGGGCTTCTATTTGCAATTCCAATGGGACAATTCTTGCAAAATCAACGCAAGATTGTTCCCTGGTTCAGTACTGCCAGATTGCTGGTAATTTTATCGTATGCGCTTACGGGGTTAATTTCATTTTTTGTAGCCCAAAATGCTCAAATCACAGGAATTTTATTGGTTTGGGCTCTGGCAACCATTCCCCAGACTATGCTTGCAATTACATTCTCCGTTGTGATGAATGCCGTTGCCGGTCCTGATCATCGCTTTGAATTGATGACCCGTCGTTGGTCAATTCTTGGATTCACCACTGCTGTAACTGTTTTTTGTATTGGTCAGGTCCTCGATCGGATCGTATTTCCATTAAATTATCAATTGATGTTTCTTATCCTGTCCGTTGGAGGTTTGGTCTCCTATTATTTCTCCAGCAAGATTACGCTTGGGGATATTCAGGCACACAAAGAGAAGAAACGCCAGACCATCATCGAACAGTTTCGTGAATATATTCAACTGGTGAGCAAAGAAAAACCTTTCCAATCGTTTGTTATAAAACGCTTTGTTTATCTTTCTGGTCAAACACTCACTATCCCACTCTTTCCGTTATATTTTGTGCGCGAGATAAACGCCAGTGACAGCTGGATTGCTGCCATCAGTACGACACAAACTGCTGTCGTTATCCTGGGCTATTTTATATGGACTCGTCAATCGCGTAGTCGCGGCTCGCGAAATGTCTTGCTCTGGTCCACCCTGGGTGCAGCCTTATTCCCAATTATGACCGCATTGACACACCAATCCTGGTTAATTACAATTTTTGCTGGAATTAATGGGATTTTCCAGGCAGGGATCAACCTGGTATTTTTTGACGAACTGATGAAAACAGTCCCACCGGAATATAGTTCCACGTTTGTTTCCCTGGCGCAGGGTCTGCAATATTTATCAACCATTGCCTCGCCAATTATTGGAACATTTTTAGGCGATAATATTGGTTTAGGTCCAGCTTTAGTGATAGGTGGCTTTTTACAACTAATCGGGTTTATGATGTTCTGGCTTGGGAAACCAGTCGCGGCACGACCAATTCCAGAAGGGTCAAATTAGATTGGAAATTGACGTTGAAATGCTTTTTCAGCCGCCTGATACCCCAGATCAATTAATTTCCCGTTCCGCTCGTCATAATCTAAGATCCTGGCAGCCGGGAAAAAATCATCTGGTGCGACAATGATTACTTTGGCTTCACGATATTTCGAGAGTTCTGCATCACCTGTTTGTTGTCCTATTCTCGCGAGCTGATTATACGCCTCAATTAAAGCTAGTCGCTCTCGAAAAGAAGCCAATAGCGCCCAATCTAATGCCCAGGTAATTCCTTCTCCGATATTTCCAGGCATTTCACGGTGATTTTGATCCTGTTGATAACGCCAGGGCGTCATTAAAACCACAACGATTTCCATCGGGATATCTACCGAAATATCGCCTGCGGCATCAAATGCTGCCCCAAGTGGAGTATTCGATACAACAGCCCCATCCCAATAAGTTTCGCCAGTAGCTTCATCTACTGTCCAGGGATATACCAGGGGAATACTGCAGCTTGCCAATACTCTCTTAATGGAAATTCCAGATACAACATCCTTCCGGACTTCACCAGTTTCTTTCTTGTAGATCGGTTTATTACTAAAGATTCTCAATTCACCGGTATGGATATTGGTTGTATTGATTAAAAGGGTCGTTAAGCTATGGTGAATTTTGTCGCTATCAAATTTCATCTTTGTTTGCAAAGTTTTTTGCAAAGGCCCCGTATCCAACAAACTTGCCCATCGGCCTATTCCTGGGATTGGCAGCCAATGATTCGGGGTTTGTGATGCAGTAGAAAAGCTTGGGTCAACCGGATCCAATCTGGTACCAATCAAGGTCTTCATCAACCTGTTTACTATGACACGAGCAAGCCAGGACATTCCAGGAGGAAGCCCTTGTATATCCTTTTCCCTCAAATCTAGCCAAAACTCAACCAATTCTTCAGCCGAATACCCCTGGGCAATTGCAGCTCCGTTAACTGCTCCGATCGATGTGCCAACAATGATATCCGGTTTCCATTCGGCTTGATGAGCCGTATCCACAAATTGTTTTTGAGTTTCACTTAAATAACGATATACACCAGCATGAAAAGCACCACGTCCCCCTCCGCCAGACAATACAAGTGTTTTTATGCTGTCCATAAACCCCTCTTTCGAATTCAGTTTGTCAATAAACCAGGCAAAAGATGATCAGTCCGATTACTATAAACCATTACAGGCTCATGCTCGCGGATATCGATGCGTGTAATTCCGGTGTTATTCAAGTCAAACCAGATATTTAGCCTTTCGTCCAATCCCATTAATGCGGTTAGGAAATAATTATAGAAACCGGCATGGCTAAACAAAGCAATCCGATCACCGTTATCGATATGTTTTTCGTAAAGGAAATTTACCAATCGTTTTGCGCGGGGCAAACGATCTGCTCTTGATTCAAAAGGTCGGTTCCACCACCCCTCAGCAGTAACCGTATCAGGTAGAATTAAATCGGGAAACAAATTTAGCAATTGCTCACGGTTTTTCCCGGCCTGGCCTTCAGGCTCTCCCGTTTCAGGATTATCCAGGTAGATTCCCCCTGTTTCATGCAGATCCTGAAGCGCTACCAATGGCAAATCGAGAGCTTGAGCTACTTCCATTCCTGTGGCAATGGCTCGCACCATCAAACTGGTATATAAGTGCGAAAATCCAAATTCATTATAGTCATGGTACAAATCGGGATCTTCCAGGCAGGAAACCGAATGATTACAGATAGCGGTTGATAACCGTTTCGCCTGCTCTCTACCAACTTCAGTTAAGATCGGGTCCTCAGACCTTCCAATGGAACTCCCTGTATTACTCCACAGTGCGTTATTTGATGACTGCCCATGACGAATAAAGTAAATTTGCATCCCAACACCTTCCAACGACATCCGTATGATTTTTAATTTTCCAATAAAATATATGACTATATAATTTGAAAACTCAGGTTATTATACTAGGAACTGAATAAGATATATCGGGATCAGTTTTGGAGAAAGCCATGGTTATTTTAGGAAAGTGGAAAAATTCCTCTGTCACACTCAGCCTAAAGCCAATTTGTGTAACCTTAAGCCTCGAGACAGCCACCTCGTCCAGGGTGTTCAGCTTTGATTTGGAAGGTCGCTTATGGACAGCCTTGGTTGATGAAATTTCATATCGCCGGGGACTGGACGGAAAAATAGTAGCAAAATGGAAAAAAGAAAACGGGGATCGAGAACGCAGATGGCTTTCAGAAGATGAAGCGGGTCAAATAACTCGATTGGCCAGGCAGATCATCAATGATTTTTATGCGGATTATTCGGCCAATCAAATGAATTTATCTCAGGAGATTCCACCTCAGGATTTTCAGAGCTTAATAAAAGCAGCTTACTTCAATCCGCAAAAAGAAATTTCAGATATCCAAAATTATCACCGGGTTTATAAACCAGTTGGAATTTTACCTCCGGATCAATATATGTCGGTAGTATTACAACTGACCGAAGGTTGTTCATTTAACACCTGCACATTTTGTAATTTTTATCGCGACCGGCCTTTTCGGATAAAAGGTCCCGATGAGTTTAAAACACATGCAATTGCAGTGAAAGACTTTCTTGGACAGGGGTTAAGCCTGCGTCGCACAATATTCCTGGGTGATGCCAACGCCCTGGTTACTCCAACAAAAAAATTGATTTCCAACCTGGAAGTTATTCATCAAATTTACGATGTAGAAAAACTAGGTGGAATATATGCTTTTCTGGATGGCTTTAGCGGTGAAAAAAAGACAAAACAGGATTATCAAGACCTGGCAGAATTAGGTTTAAAACGAATATATATCGGGATGGAAAGCGGCAATCCGGAATTATTAAAATTCTTGCAAAAACCTGGAAGCCCAAATGATGTCGTGGAAGCAGTCCAAAATATCAAATCCGGTGGGATAGCTGTCGGGATCATCATTTTATTAGGCGCCGGTGGAAAACAATATGCCTTGAACCATATTCGCGATACAGTGAAAGTGATCAATCAAATGCCTTTAGATTTAGATGATATTATCTATTTTTCAGAATTAATCGAAGGAGATGAATTACAATACTCCCAGGATGCCTATCGATCTGATCTTCAACCGCTTACTGCGCTTGAAAGGATTCAACAAGGCGAGGTTATTGAGGACAAATTGATTTTTTCCCCAAACCGAGGAACACCGCACATAAGCCGTTATGACATTCGAGAATTTGTTTATTAGGTGGCAGTAACACAGATGGGATCGATCCACCTATATTTTCACGGTAGATTAAATGATTTTCTCCCACCGGGTCAGAAAAACACCTGGTTAACTTTTCAATTTAAGGAAAGCACCTCATTAAAGCATATTATCGAATCCATTGGTGTTCCACATCCCGAAGTCGGCCGGATTATTAAGCATAACCAAGACCTGCAAAT
>JAJUJY010000081.1 GCA_029265085.1 Chloroflexota bacterium | reverse complement strand
GTATCCTTTGCCCCCAGCCTAAACGAAATAAAGTGACCCTGTCATTAGACAGGGTTTCTTTTATTAAGTGGTTCGAACCCCCACAGGGGGGTGGTATCCTTTGCCCCCAGCCTTACCAAGATAGTTGATATAAATAAAATATGGGCTGTCCTATTGGACAGCCCAGTTATAGTCATCCTGTGTGGATTAGTGCTGTTTGAGCGCGTCCCAGCCAGCGTACTTGGCGGTTTCGCCGAGTTCGGCTTCGATGCGCAGAAGCTGGTTGTATTTGGCAACCCGGTCGGAGCGGGCGGGGGCACCGGTCTTGATCTGGCCGGTGTTGAGCGCCACAGCCAGGTCGGCGATGGTGGCGTCTTCGGTTTCGCCGGAGCGGTGGGAAGTGACTGCGCGCCAGCCGTTGCGGTGGCAGGTTTCAACCGCTTCGATGGTCTCGGTCAGGGAACCGATCTGGTTCACTTTCACCAGCAGAGCGTTGCAGGCTTTTTCTTTGATCGCGCGGCGGACGCGTTCGGGATTGGTGACCAGCAGATCGTCGCCAACCAACTGGATGCGGTCGCCCAATTCGGCGGTGATCATCTTCCAGCCGTCCCAGTCGTCTTCAGCCAGACCGTCTTCGATCGAGACGATCGGGAACTGGTCCACCCAATTCTTCCAGAAGCCAACCATTTCCTCGCTGGAGAGCATCTTGCCTTCGCGGCGCAGGTTGTATTTGCGGGTTTCGGTGTCGAACAATTCGGATGCGGCCGGGTCAAGTGCGATGCAGACCTGTTCGCCAGCTTTGTAGCCAGCTTTTTCAATAGCTTCCAAAATGACTTCCACGGCTTCCACGTTGGCTTTGAGCGCGGGGGCGTAACCGCCTTCGTCACCCACCAGGGTGGCGTAGCCGCGGGCTTTGAGCACGGATTTGAGAGCGTGGTAGATTTCAGCACCCCAGCGCAGACCTTCGGAGAAGGAAGGCGCGCCAAAGGGCATAACCATGAATTCCTGTGCGTCGGTGGACTGCCAGCCGGTGTGCGCGCCGCCGTTGAGGATGTTCATCATCGGGACGGGCAGAACGTGGGCATAAACGCCGCCAATGTAGCGGTAGAGGGGCAGGCCGAGGGAGTTGGCAGCGGCTTTAGCCACAGCCAGGCTGGTGCCTAAAATGGCATTGGCGCCCAATTTGGATTTATTGGGGGTGCCGTCCAGCTCCAACAGGGTCATATCAATGGCTTTCTGCTCAACAGCATCCCAGCCAATCAATGCATCGGCGATTTCACCGTTCACATTTTCAACAGCTTTGAGTACACCCTTGCCGTTATAGCGAGATTTATCGCCGTCGCGCATTTCGAGCGCTTCATGCGAACCGGTTGATGCACCGGAGGGGACTGCTGCGCGTCCCCAACTGCCGTCTGCAAGGACGACTTCGACTTCTACGGTGGGGTTACCGCGGGAATCAAGAACTTCTTGTGCAAGAATTGTTTCAATCGTAGTATCCATGACTTTCCCTCATAAAATGATAGTATGGTCTCTCAAAGACGATTTCTCGTCTGGTTTCTGACCTTTTAACAAGCTAAGTATAATACGAAAATCTGATCCTGGCATTGATCCTGGATAGATTGGAAAAATGTTTATTCGATGTCGAATGGTTTCGTTTTTACCCGTGCATGATCGCAAATAGCCTGGACAAACCCCAGGAATAGGGGATGGGGCCGGTTGGGACGGGAGAGAAATTCCGGATGGAATTGTGTGCCAACCATGAAGGGGTGATCACTGAGCTCGGCAATTTCTACCAGTTTCCCGTCTGGGGATAAGCCGGAAAATTTCATGCCGCTTTTTTCCATGATTGCCCGGTATGAATTATTAAATTCAAAGCGGTGGCGGTGGCGTTCCTGCACCACGTCTTCTTTATAGGCGTTGGCCGCAATCGTTCCGGGCTGGAGATGGCAGGGATATAACCCCAGGCGCATAGTACCGCCCATGTCGGTGATGTCGTGCTGGTCTGGCAGTAAATCAATTACTGGGTGGGGGGTAGAACGATCAAATTCGGTAGAATTGGCCAGTTCATCTTTCAAGATGTAGCGGGCAAATTCAACAACCATCAACTGCATGCCCAGGCACAAGCCCAGGTAGGGGATTTTTTCACTGCGTGCAAAACGGGCAGCCTGGATTTTTCCTTCGATACCGCGGCTGCCAAAACCGCCCGGAACAATGACACCGTCCACCTCGCGTAAAATTTCCATCGAGCGGCCGCGTTCCAGGTCGGTAGATAAAATCCAGTGGATATTGACCTCAACCCCTAAGTGAAGGGCAGCGTGATAGAGCGCTTCACGGACGCTCATATAAGCGTCATGCAGCTCGACATACTTGCCAACCAGACCAATTTGCACTTTCGGCTTGGGTTTCTGCACCTGGCTGATTAATTTCTTCCAGGTGGTCCATTCAGGCTGTTTGCGGGCTTGTAAACCTAACTTCTCCAGAATGTAATCACCCACACCGGCATCTTCCAGCATCATCGGGATTTCATACAGGATTTTGCTGGTGACCATAGGAACAACTGCGCGTTTATCCACGTCACAGAACTGGGCAATTTTATCCACCAGGGTCTTATCGACCGGGTAATCCGAGCGGGCGACGATCATATCCGGGGTAATACCAATCGAGCGCAGTTCAGCCACCGAGTGCTGGGTGGGTTTGGTTTTTAACTCGCCGGTTGCGCCAATGTAGGGCAGCCAGGTAACATGGATGTAAAAAGTGTTTTCACGGCCTAAATCGCTGCGAAGCTGGCGAAGGGCTTCCAGGAATGGCAGGCTCTCAATATCGCCAACTGTGCCGCCAACTTCGATCAGAACGATTTCTGCGCCGGTTGTTTTGGCAACCATGCTGATACGACGTTTAATTTCATTGGTAATGTGGGGGATGACCTGGATCGTGCCGCCAAGGTAGTCTCCGCGGCGTTCTTTGCTGATCACTTCAGCATAGATCTGGCCGGTGGTCATATTGCAGACCCGGTTCAGGCGGACATCAATAAAACGCTCATAATGACCAAGGTCCAGGTCTGTTTCGGCGCCGTCATCGAGGACAAACACCTCACCGTGCTGGTAAGGGCTCATCGTACCCGGATCCACATTGATGTACGGGTCCAGCTTTTGCACAGCTACGTTAAATCCACGCTCTTTTAAAAGACGGCCAGTCGCTGCAGCGGTAACCCCTTTACCAACAGAACTGACAACTCCACCAGTATAAAAAATATATTTGGTTGGCATCTTGACTCCTTCCAATCTGTATTGAAGAAAAAATAGTTGATTATAAAAGGCGGAGGGAGGGCCGTTTAGACGGCACCTCCCTCCTGGTTGATGCATTATGTTTGGTTCTTTGGATGTAGTCGCTTTCGGTTCATCCTGATAACACTACTCAAAAAAAATCGCCTGGCAAAACTATCAATTTACAACATCAGGCCAGGCTTGTGTTTGTGGTTTATGGTGCACACACTACCGCAAGTTAGTTTACCATAATTCCGGCAAAATGGAAATAAAAAGAGCCGGCCAAATGGCGGCTCTTTTTTATGATTTTGGGTTAGCTGAAACTGCCGGACTTTCTCACAGCCGGGCACGAGAGTAAGTGACTCTAAACCGGGTGGGATGGCCTATGTGGTATAAAGGTACGAAAAACCAACCAGCGAATGCCTGACGTCCGTCAGAATTTCGGCAAACCTATTTGGAAGATCCGGCCTTGTGCTCGAGGGTGCGAGCCAGCAGATCGTCCTGTTCGGTGGATACGGTTTTCGCCTTCTTAGCTTTTTGTGCTTGTTTACGAGCCTGGGCGCGTTCCATTGCCTCACGCATGGCAATTTCCATGGCGGTAGGTTCGGCTTCGGCCTGCTGCGCTTCATTGATGTTGCCCATCAATTCATCGATATTCTCACCGAATTCATCTGAACGCTGTTTGCGGGCAGTTTTCTTGCGGCGGACGGGCTTATCTTTATCCTTCTTGGCACCGGGATCAAAGAACCGAGGTTCGGGTTCTTCCTTCACGGGTTCAGGCTGCAGAGCTTTCAAGCTGAGTTTGATCTGTTTCTTTTTCTTATTAACATCGATCACCTGAGCTTCCAGCTCGTCACCTTCTTTGACCACATCGCCAGGGGTGCGAACGTAGCCGTGGGCCATTTCGCTAATGTGGACCAAACCGGGGCGTTCTGCGCCAATATCAACAAAGGCGCCGAAGGTTTCCAGGCGGACCACAGTCCCTTTAACGACCATGTCTTTTTTGATATCGCGCCACTCGAGATCGAGCGGTTTGATCATGGTCAGTTCAATGCGGTCGTCCTTCATCCGGCGAACCCATACTTCAATGGTCTGGCCTTCTTGAAGAACATCTTTCACGCTCTTGATCGGTTGATCAGGCGTAGCGGACAGAAGTTGCGACACATGAATCATGGCTGGTTTGCCGATGCCGATATCAATTACGGCACCTGCTAAACCGGTCTTCTTCACTGTACCGGTAAACTTCATTTTAGGTTTAATTTCTTGTGTGCGGTTTTCTTCCGCGGCAACAGGATTTTCCATAGGCTTAACTCCCAATATCAGTTTTCAGCGAACGTTGATTATACCCTTTGGATGGCGATGTGTCAATTTATTGACTATGACATTTGTACTAAATTTTATGGTTTGGAACAATAATTTGATTTGTTTGACCGTTTATCGTTGTTTTGAATCCCTATATTCTGTCCTCTGACAAAAAACAGGAGTTTACTCCCAACTCTATTGGGTAAACTCCTGTTTTGTTTAACAGAGGATATTATTGCTTGCGGGTTTGTTTACTTCCCTGTCAACAATATTTCAATGGCTTTGTCAAGCTGTGGATCCCGCTCAGCCTCGAAATCTTCTTCGGTTAATTCCACCACGTAATCCGGAGTTAGACCGATTTTTGAAATTTGGCGCTCGTTCGGGGTTAGCCAGCGAGCAATGGTGATTTTTGCTGCGCCCATGTTATCTACCAGGGGTGCCCAGGTTTGCACTGAACCTTTTCCAAAGGTGGTTACACCCACCAATGGTGCCCGGCCTAAATCCTGAATTGCCCCAGCGGTGATTTCTGAAGCGGAGGCTGATCCCTCATTGACCAAAACAACCAGGGGAATTTCAGTTGCCAACCCACCCTTTTTGGCTTCATACGTAATCCGTTCCCCATCACCATATTCTTCATACATGATTACGCCATCCGCGATGAACTCGGAAGACACCTCAATTGCAGTATCCAGAAATCCGCCGCCATTGTTGCGCAAATCAAGGATTAAACCAACAGGTTTTTGACTCAATAATTCTTTCAATGCTTCGCGCAGTTCGGCAGTGGTTTTATCGCCAAAACTTACAATTTCTACATAAGCAATATTGTTATCCAGCATTTCACTGGTTACGGTGTGTAAAACGATTTTCTCCCGAACAATGGTGACATCGAAGGGTTCTTCACCCTCTCTTAAGATGGTCAAGGATACAGAAGAGCCAGCAGGTCCCAGTACCCTGCGTAAAACCAGGGAAGGGTCTGTACCCGTCATATCTTCACCATCTACGGCAATAATTTTGTCATCGGATTTTAATCCAGCTGCTTCTGCAGGTGAATCTTCCATTGGGCTGATAATTGTCAGGTAATCACCGGATGTATCGACCCAGGCACCGATTCCGTCATATTCGCCCATCAATGGGGTGTTCGCCTGTTCATATTGAACCGGGTCCAGGTATGAAGTGTGCTCATCCCCCAACGCATCCAGCATGCCACGGATGGCACCCTGCATTAAAGCTACATCATCAACGGGTTGGTCCACGTATTGGTCGTGAACCAGATCCCAGGCCTGCCAGAAAGGTTGGAAGGTCTTTTGTAATTCTTCCGGAGTGCCGTTATCCTGGCCCGCTGTCCCTGCGTTTGGAAATAAATTGACAAAAGCAGGAATATTCCTTAATTGGTTGGGAAGTCCTGCTCCTGCCACCAGGCCGCCTGTAAAACAGCCAGCCATCAAGATCACCACGATAAACGCAATCAGGATGTTACGCAATGTTTTCGATGAAGATTTTTGTTCCATATGAGTTTCACCTATATCTCTTTTGATCCTAAGGTTACTTCGTTTCGATTAAGATAATCTGAAAAGAAGATCTATTTTTTGTTAGAAGTTGAGTCAGAAAGTTTTTTTACTTCTTGAGAAAGTTTATCCCACTGCTGGTCCTCATCTTCCCACGGATTTTTCAAGAACGCTCGCGGATCCTTGGGTAATTCATCTTGGGTTGGTTTTTGATTCTTTTTTCGAAAGAGACCAAACAGGCTGATATAGGAAAGTAGGATAAAACTTCCCAGGCAGATCAGCACGATCCAGGCTGTTGGGCTAAGTTCACGCATGATTTATCCTTTTCCGATCTTCTGCAGTGGAAGAATGGTGAATAAATCTTCAATCTGTTCAATTACCAGATGACTTTCCTCTTGAGGTTGGTTTTTACCAACCAGAATGGTTGAAAAGCCCAAATTTTTGGCTGTATCTAAATTTCTTTTGGCATCATCAATCATAATACACTCCTCTGGTTGGGCTTTCAGAATTTTCAGAAGGGTGTGGTAGGCTTCAGGTTGGGGCTTGCAGAACGGGGCGATATCTAGAATATCAACGATTTGGTCGAAATAGCTTTCAATTCCGATTTTCGCCAGGACTCGCCGGGCATGGTTCTGGTCTGCATTGGTAAAGATGACTTTTCGATCCGGAATGCTGGCCAAAATCTCCTGCAATTTTGGATTTACATTTAGGTGTCGATCTATCGGAATGTCATGCACAAAGGCAAGGTAATCATGCGGATCGACATGATGCAAAACTTGCAAGCCGCGTAATGTTGTGCCGTAGGTTGAAAAATAACTCTGGCGTATTTCGGGGATTTTTTCCCAGGGGATTCGCATTTTTTCATAAAGATACAGGTCAATGCGTTCGGCAATTAAATCCCAAATACCCGAATCTGCCGGGTAAACAGTATCATCCAAATCGAAAATGTAAATCGTATTCGCCATATGCTGAGTATAATCGAGAACTCAATTGCCCGGAAAGAATTGTAAAAAGTCTGTGGTATTAGAGATTGTAAAAAACACAGAGGATCTATAAAATGGTAGGACTTCGTATAGAAAAATGTGACCAGAATATGACCTTTGGGTAATTTTGGGTACGTTATAATCCTTTTGGAGGTGCAGCCTTGCCCATTCAAATTTTAGCTGATGAAGTAGCATCCCAAATCGCCGCTGGTGAGGTCGTCGAACGGCCTGCCTCGGTAGTTAAGGAATTATTAGAAAATTCACTGGATGCACAATCAACCCAGATCACGATCCGGGTAGAACAGGCAGGCAAGCATCTGATTGAAATTGCTGACAATGGAATGGGTATTCCGAATGATGAAATGCTCCTTGCGGTAGCCAGACATGCGACCAGCAAGTTAAAAACTGCCGATGATCTGTTTCATATTCGCTCGCTAGGTTTCCGAGGTGAGGCTCTCGCATCCATCGGATCCGTTTCCAGGATGATGGTCATTTCGAGATCAGCAAATGCTCCCGTGGGCGGAAAACTGGTTGTAGAAGGTGGGCGAATCGGTTCTGTTGAACAGGCCGGTGTGCCTGTTGGAACGGTTATTCGAGTGGAAGATTTGTTTTATAACGTTCCGGCTCGTTTAAAGTTTCTGAAACAAGAACATACTGAACGAAACCAAATCAATGGTTTGGTCACGCGCTATGGATTGGCTTATCCCCATGTCCGAATTCAATTATTGCAGGACGGAAAAACTATTCTGCAAACCAGTGGAAATGGTAACCGGCGAGAGGTTCTTGCTCAACTATATGGTGTTGATTTAACCCGCCAGATGTTGGAAGTTAGTCTGGAGGATGATTCGGCGAAAATTAGCGGATTTATCAGTCCGGTTGCCTTGACACGATCAAACCGGCGAGAAATTACGTTTTTTATCAATGGCCGCTGGGTGCAAGATGTGGCATTGAGTACGGCCTTGATCCAGGCTTACCACACCTTACTCATGGTTGGCAGGTATCCAATCGCTGTATTATTCATTGATCTGCCGCCGGAAGAAGTGGACGTGAACGTTCACCCTGCGAAAGCTGAGGTTCGTTTCCGGTCTCCTGACCAAGTGTTTGCCACTGTACAGCGGTCCGTCAAGCGAGCTTTGTTGGCTTATTCACCTGTTCCTCAAGTGACTCCGCGTTCGTATTGGCAGCCTTCCATTCCATCTCAAACCACGATTGACCCTGCCTGGGATATGGCCGCAGATTTAAAGCCAAACGAGCAGGGATTGATTGAAAGTGATAATGAAACGATTGAATTGGAACCCGAAAGTTCGCCAAAACCTCAGCCCGAATTGCCCAGTGGACAGCTGCCCCTTTTGCGTTTGATTGGGCAGGTGGGGGCAGCGTACCTGGTTGCTGAAGGGCCGGATGGGTTGTACCTGATTGATCAACATGCTGCTCATGAACGGGTTCTGTTTGAGCGATTTATACGGCAGCATGACCATAAAATTCCTTCTCAGACTTTATTGGAGGCTGCAACAGTACAGATGCCGCCTCAATCTGCTCAAATCTTATCCGATCAACTGGGATTGTTAAATCATATTGGGTTTGATGTGGAAAATTTTGGTCCCAACTTGTTCAGAGTGCGGGCAGTACCAGCAATTCTTATGGGGGTTGATCCCGCGGCTGCGGTCAGAGTTGTGGTGGAAGATTTTGAAGAAGATGAAACGCCGTTACAAGCTGAAATTGAAGACCGCATCATCGCCCGAGTCTGTAAACGAGCGGCAGTGAAGGCAGGGCAGGTGCTAACGGTTGATGAACAGAAAGCATTGTTACGCGATTTAGAATCCTGCCAATCTCCGCGTACCTGCCCTCATGGGCGTCCAACCATGATTCACCTGTCTGTGGATGTATTAGAAAGACAATTTGGCCGGCGAGGAAGCCGGTAATCATATTACTATTCCGGAATATCTTTGGAGGATTATCATGCAGATTGTAACCGACCGGGCAGCGGATCTCTCACCTGAACAATTAGAGGGCATGCCTATCCATTTTGCCCCGCTTCGTTTAACTTTGGATGGGGTCACGTATTCCAGTGGGATTGATATTCAGCCCGCGGAATTTTATGATCTGCTTTCAAAAACCGAAAGTTCACCGACTACCTCGCAGCCATCTGCTGGTGAATTTGCAGAACTGTATCGTAATTTAGCTAAAACAGATCCGGAAATTCTTTCGGTTCATATATCCTCTGGATTAAGCGGGACGTTGAATGCAGCCAAGGCCGGCGCTCAGATGGTCCCAGAAGCCGACGTAAAATTTTTTGATACAAAATTACTTTCCTGCCCGGAAGGATGGTTGGTTGAAGCGGCAGCCAGAGCAGCCGCTGCTGGCTGGAATCGAGAAAAAATCTTAGAAATGTTAGCAGGGATTCGAGGTACAACCCAGGGGTTGTTTACGGTTGCGACACTGAAGTACTTAATTCATGGCGGGCGGATCAGTCATATTAAGGGATTGTTGGCATCGCTGTTGAATATCAAACCAATTATTGGTGTGGATCCAGATACTGGCATGTATGTGCAATTAGGCCGCGAAGTCACCTTGAAACGCGCGATTGGGCATGAGGCTGATATTGTGGAACGCTGGTTTGGCGCTGGGTCAAAGCTGCGAGTGCAATTGCTGCATGCAAATCATCCAGAAGGCGTTGAAATTTTAAAGAATAAAATGTCGCAGCTATTTACCTGTACGTTCCTGCCATCTGTGAATATTGGGCCAGTTTTGGGCGCTCATACTGGACCTGGCCTGGTGGGGATGGCTGTTGCTCCGCTGGCTACCTACGAGAGCTTGCCTTAATCGGGATGGTTTTTGCTCCTTACGGGTAATCTGACCATAAATGTAGTACCTTGAGGGCTTTTGCTCTCTACAAATATGGTTCCCTGGTGGGCTTCCACAATGGATTTGCTGATAGATAAACCGAGTCCTGTGCCGCTGGTAATTTTTTCGGCATTAGGGGCTCGGTAAAATTTATTAAATAAATGCGGCAGGCTTTCTTCCGGAATACCAATTCCGTTGTCGGCCACCTTAATCCATAGTTCTTCATTTTGAATTGAAGCCGAAAGATCAATTTGACCAGGTTCAGCCATATATTTAACGGCATTTTGGAGAAGATTGATTAACACCTGCCGAATTTTTGCCGGGTCCCCCAGAATTGGCGGGATATCTGATTGTATATTTGCAAAAATTTGGATATCGTGCTCGCTTGCCAATGTGCCAATCATTTGCAAGCAATCTGAGATGACTTCTTGAATATGGAAATATGTCCTGGTAAATGATACTCTGCCAGACTCTAAGCGAGCATACTCTAGAAAGTCGTTGGCTAATTGATTCAGGCGTTCCACCTCGGAGGTAATTGTTTGGAAGAGGTTTGCGGACTGGAGATTTGTGCGCTCCGATTTTTCCAGGAGGTAAAGCGCTGTTTTTACAGAGGTTAATGGAGTTCGTAATTCATGAACGAATTCGGAAATTAAATCCGATTGTTCAAAGAGGCGGGCATTTTGAATGGCAATGGCTGCCTGTGTACTAAGTATATTAATAATCTCCAGGTCTTTCTGATCAAAATGCCCTTGCCGTTTGTTGATAACTTCCAAAACACCGATTAACTTGCCTCTTGAAACCATCGGCACAGCAATTAATGATTGGGTTGGCAGTGATATTTTCTGCCCTACCTGAGCATAATGCCGGTTATCTTGCGAGACATCCGAAATCAACAATGGCTGGCGATTCGATGCTACCCATCCAGCAACACTTTCGACTGGTATGTCCATCTGCTTGAGCACAGGAAGGCTTTCAGGATTGGTAACTGCTTCGAATTTAAGCTGGCCGGTAGTTTCATCATACAGCAAAATAGATGCTTCTCCAGACTGGCTTAATTCAACGGCGGCAGTAAGAATTTGATTTAAAATCGCCTGATGATCCAGGGTGGAGGTAATAATTTGCGAAATTTCTAATAAACGTTGATACTGGGATGGTTCTAATATTGGGGGAATGTCACTCATTGGATCAATTTTTCAATTCTAGGTAAAATCTCGGCAACATCATAGGGCAGCAATAAGGCAGCGCGTTGGTCAAGATAAGTTTCAGAAAAGGTATTAATGATAATTTTGGCTCCATGATCCAATCCATAGAGCGGTAAACTGGCTGCCGGAGTGACCTCCAAGGAACTTCCAACGACCAAAATTAAATCTGCTGACTCGCAATAATTTTGGGCATCGATCCATGCATTTGTTGGAAGCTGCTCCTCAAACAGAATAATGTCCGGTTTTAAAATCCGATTGCAGGATGGACAATAGGGAAATTGATTTTGTTCGATCAGAGGAGCATAAAAATCATTCGATGGGTATTTACGGCGGCATCCCTGACAGCTTAACGATTCCATGCTCCCGTGCACTTCAATCACATTTTTTGAGCCAGCCCGCTGGTGTAATCCATCAATATTCTGGGTGATTATCGCTTTGATGATTCCGCGTGCTTCTAATGCAGATAATGCTTTATGGGCTGGGTTGGGTGAAGCATTCCAGATTTCTTTTGCCAGAGGGCGCAGCCAATTGAAAAACTTCTCCGGATAATAGCGAAAAGCAGTATATGAGGCAACCTCCATGGGATTATTCTTTGACCATAACCCAGATTTGGCCGATCGAAAATCAGGAATTCCCGATGGCGTAGAAATTCCGGCACCTGTGAGTACGACGGGGAAAGTGGCATTTTGAATTAATTGGGCAGCTTTCTGAGCTGCGAATTCAATATCCTGAGGTGTCATTGTTTTATTCGATCGAGATATTGATTGGCAAGGCGGATGATTTGCTGTGCGTAAACCCCTTCAGGTTGGATCTGAATCAACGGCGTGGACCGCATGGCTGCATGATAAGACAACTCCGGCACAGGGGGGATTACAAGGTTGATTTGTTTCCCAAGCAATTCTTGAATCTGCACAGCAGATAATTGTAAATCAGCGCGAACCCGATTGACAACGACCAGATTTAATAACTTGGATTTGCCAAAACCAAACTGGTAAAGTTCATCCATTAATTGGTTGGTCAGGCGGGCGGTCAATGGGTGTGGTTCGCTGATGATGATGATCTCATCACAGATATTAACTGCTTTTTCCAGGGCAGGGCTGATGGCAGTTCCTAAATCCAGGATTAAAAATTGGCATAAAGTCGATAGATGTTGGAAAATCGCTTCAATTTGAGCACCATTTGCGGCGAGTTCGGTATCCTTTAAGTGATAGGTGGACATTAAAAGTCGAATCCCAAAATTCGATCTTAATAATTCGTTTTCAACTGTCGATCGGGTGATTTCGCCGGGTTTCATACGCAGCAGGTTACCTAATCCTGTCGCTTTGGTAAAGCCTAATTCATAGGCAAGGCTGCCCTGGCCTGGGCGAATCTCAGCGCAAACTAGATCGGCTTTAGTTTTTTGGTAGATGGCCAAGCCCAGGTTAAAGGCTAAGGTAGTGGCGCCAACACCACCTTTGGTTCCCATAACACCTAAAACAAATCCACGTTTCAATGCGGGAGCAGCAGCCCGTGCGTGTGTGCGTGTCAACAACGCTTTAATATGGGCGATTAGTTCTGCCGGATGGACGGGTTTTGTCAAATAGTCATCTACGCCAGAATCGTAGCCGGCCACTTTATCATCTACCTGGGATTTGGCGGTAAACATTAAAATCGGTATTGAGGCAGTTTCTGGGGTCGTGCGAAGGAGGCGGGCAGCCTGGTAGCCATCCATATCCGGCATCATGACATCCAGGACAATTAAGTGAGGCTGCTCGCTGATCGCAAGATTAATGCCTTCAGTGCCATTATGGGCTGAAACGATTTGGTAACCCTGGCGTTGAAGCATTAACCCTACCAGGCGTAAGGTTTCTAGATCATCATCGACAATGAGGATTTTTTCTGCCATGCCTGTACCGATTCCTTTCTTAAGATTTACATTGTCAGTCTAGCATAAACTAATTTTTCAGGCAAGTAGAAGGAAATTCAACTTATTTTTGTACAGTCAATTCAAAGACAATTCAAAAAATTATATCTGGCGATGCTATAATGAGACCATGTCCCAAAAAAATTATGTGCGAATTTTATCGGAGCTCTGTGCGTTGTCTAGAGACCGATTATCTGTTGTGGCGGTGTCCGGAGGCGCTGACAGCCTGTTTGTTTTCGATGTTTTACGTCAAAACGGTTATCCCTGTGTGATTGCGCACTTTAATCACCATCTTCGGCCAGAAGCAGATGCTGAGGCATTTTGGGTGCAAGAATATGCCAATCAACTCAACTTCAAAGTCTGGTTGGGTGAAGCAGATGTTGCCGAATTAGCAGCCTCAGAACATTGGTCATTAGAAGAAGCGGCACGAAAAGCACGCTATTCTTTCTTATTTGGGATTGCTGAAAAATTGGATGCTCAGGCAGTTATAACAGGGCATCACGCCGATGATCAGGTGGAAACGGTATTGATGCATTTCCTGCGAGGCAGCGGGCTAGACGGACTATGTGGAATGTCTTATCGAACCTATTTGCAGGAGTGGAGCCAGCGTGTACCGCTTGTGCGTCCTTTATTATCAACCTGGCGAGAAGAGATTAATGCATATTTTCAAAATTCAGCGATTATCCCCAGGGAAGACCAGACCAACCAGGATATATCTTATTTGCGGAATCGTGTCCGGTTGGCGTTAATTCCTTATTTGCAGCAATATAACCCGCAAATCAAACAACGTATTTGGGAACTGTCCCAAACTTTAACTCGGGATGCGGATATGATTAACCGTGAAGTCCAGAGGACTTTATCCGGTGCTTTGCTGACGAAGACTCCAGAATTTTGGGCACTCTCTTTACAGAAGGTCCAGGAGGCACCTGGAGGGGTTCAGGCAAGGATTATAAGAGAGGCGGTAGGAAACATCCGCTCTGGAGCTAATGAGCTGGATTCGGAGAGCATTGAGCGGGCTCTTGGGATGATCAATGATGATACCCAGACAGGGCAGGTGGATCTGGCAGGAAGGATGAACCTGAGCAAAGATCAGCAGCGTATTTATATCGCGGTTAAAAATGCGCAGGTGATCGAGCCGCAATGGCCCTGGATTGATACGCAGTATGAAATTCAGTTGGATATTCCCTTTGAACTTCAGTTAGAAAATGGATGGGTGCTTTCAATTGAGCAGGTGGAGATGCTATCTCCTGTGGAAAAAATAATCCAAACGGCAAATCCATTTGAAGCGTGGTTGGATATGGAATCCATAAATAAGCCATTGATGCTGCGCTCACGGCGTTCTGGAGATCGTTTTCAACCGCTTGGTTTGCTGGAGGGATCCGTAAAGATTTCTGATTTTATGACCAATGTGAAATTACCTCGGGCAGCCAGGGATCATTGGCCGCTTGTTTGCAGTGACGATGAAATTATTTGGGTGCCAGGATACCGGCCTGCTCATCCAGTGCGTATAAAAGAAAACACCCGTTTGGGTATTCATCTTGTGATGAAGCAAACGGGCGATCGTTAATCAATGAATAGGCTTGTTTAGCTTTGTTGTTGAGCTAGTTGGCGTAATTTCATGCCGATTTCACGCCATTGAATTTTTGAGATCCCTAGTTTCTGTCGAATCTGATCGTGGTCTGTTCCGGATTGCCAGTCTCGAAGTGCGCTGGTCCAACGGCACATATCAAAGGATACATGTTTGCCTAAACCGGCTTCTTCGCCAAGATCTTCCAGTAAATATTCTAAGCGGCGGGGAGACCAGGGGAAAATTACATCCTTGGGTTGGTATTGAGCCAAATATTCCTCATAACTTTCAATCCAGCTTTCCGGCAGGAGTATTTTGCGCTCTTTATAACGGTTGCGGGGACTGGCATAGCGGACAAAAAGGATCGGACCGCCAGGAGCATCCAGGTCGATGTGGTTGATCTGGATGGCAAGTGATTCACCTTTCTTGATGCCGGTGGCAAGCAATAAGGCCAGCAGCGTATACGGCCGAGCATCCGGTTTCTTTGCCTGGCGGTATGCCTGGGCAGCATCCACTAATTTTGACTCTTCATCCGGCGTTAGGACAATGGGCAGGGGGCTAATCACCGATTGTTGCAAGACTTTTTCGGCTGGATCAACGACAATCCGACCGCTTTGGGTTAACCAACGGAAAAATGCCTTAATCGAAGTAATCCGGCGCGCCAGACTTTTCGGACTGCAAGGAACTCCCCGGCCGCTTTGCAGCCAACCAAGGAAATTGTTCAGATCCTTGGTGGTAATTGAGCCAATCGCGCGGTCAGGGGGAAGGTAACCTGCCAGCAGTTGCAAGTCGCCTAAAAAAGCTTTGATTGTGAAGATTGATTTACCCTGATCCGCAAGGAACAACTCCCAAGACCTTATTGCTGGGAGCAAAGGAGTCTGGGCGGTAATGTGCGAAACCAGAGAAGAGTCTTTTGACATGGGGACTCCCTGCGAAAGATTTTCGTATAGCCTAACTGGTTACAGTTTACAACATTTATTTGAGATTGTCAAACCCCTTTTAAGGTGCTAATGCCTCTAACAACATTTGATTAATTGCCCAGTAATTTGGCAGTAAGACACTTGCACCTGTTTCGGTTACCCATCCAGTTACATGTTCCGGGCCAACTGCATAATGCCGAATTTTTTCGGGGTTTGCAGCTAATTGAGGTGCCATTGGGGCAAGGGATAAGGCGACATCCAGGGGCAAGTTGGTTTCGACACTGGATTGGTAATATTCGTAGAGCTGTGGTGCCTTGGTAATAGCATCCAGGCTAAACATTTTATTAAATAAGGCTTGAATTACTTCTTGTGCGCGGCGTGTTCGATCAAAATCACTGGAACTGTATCTGGAACGTACATACCAGAGGGCTGTTTGTCCGTCCATTGTAATTTCACCTGGTCCCACGGAGCAATATCCGTTGACTTCTTGGGGAAGATCACATTTATCCGTCAGGTTCTTAGAGGCATTAACCCGAATTCCGCCTAAGCTGTCAACAATGCTAATAAAGCCCTGGAAATTGGTCATGATGTAATACTGTGGGGTAATTCCAAAGTTTTGTTGGAAGGTTGCCACCATGGTAGGCCAACCACCGCGAGCCTGGGCCGTATTGATGCGGTTTTGGCCGTAACCAGGGATATCCACATACAAATCACGCGGGAATGAAATCATCGATACAGTGCCCGATTTGGGCTGAAAGGATAACCATAAAATCACATCCGTGCGGTATCCAGCTTGCGGGCGGAAATCAGAGCCAAGCAGCAAAATATTGACCTGGTTTTCTGTAGTAATTGTTTGCAACGTAGGGGTCAATTCACCAGGAGTACTGGAAGGTTCCTGGGTTGAGGTACCAGTAATTTCAGGCGTGGGAGTGATTGGCAGGGGTTGGAATGGTGTGGCTGTGGCCGTTGCGTTTGGGTCCGCAGTCACAATTCGCTGAGAAACTGCCATAGGGGTAGATCCTGTCGCTATGGTCGACAGGTTACAGGCTAAAGTGAAGATGAATAAACTTGCAATAAGGATTAATCGTTTGCGCATATCGATTTGCTTTCAATGTTTATGGATTGGTCGTTGAAATTTGATTTGTAGTTGGCTCAATGCTAGGAGTCACCAGAGTTGGTTCGGCGGTATCAATGGGCATAACGGTCGCCGGCGGAGGTTCAGTAGCCGTGGTTGGCAGCGGAGTTGGCGTGGAAGTTGGTGCAGGCGTGCTGCTTGGCAGCGGTGTATTTGCTACTGGTGTAAAGGTTAGTGTCCGGGTAGCAACATTTGGCACCCAAAGCAGCTGCCCAACTTGAATTAAATCAGAATAAAGACAATTCGCATTTTTTATTTGCCATACCGAGGTGCCGTACAAAATACTTATACGGGTTAACGTATCTCCTTGTTTCACTGCATACCGTATCCAACCTGTTGGCGGGCCGCATGAAATTGGCGTCCGGGTAGGCGTACCTGACGCAGTTACCGGGACGCTTTGTGTTTCTGTTGAATAAGACGATGGAAGGTAAACGATAGTTCCTGGTAATAATGTCGTGCTTACAAGGCAATTTCCCTGCATGATCGCATCTTCACTGACTGCATACAATTGGGCTAGCAAAGAAATGGTGTCGCCGGGTAGAACAGAATATGGCAGCCAACCATTCGGAACCGGACAAGACGTTGGCGGTGGGGGAAGTGTTTCAGTCACGAATAGGGTGGGCGTTGGAGACAAACTAAATCCCAGAGGTGTCAGATTTACGGCTGGAAGGGTGGGAGGGATTGTGGGTGAAATTAAGGGATTTAAACCACCTTCGACGATGCTCAGCGAAATAGCGCCGATAACGAATACCATCGTTCCGAAGGCTGCCAAAATACCCGATAACCCGTGCCGCAGCTGATTCATACTACCGTTTCAAATATTTTTGTATTTTGATTTGGCTGGATGGGCATCACAATGCTGAATGTAGTCGTGTTTCCTGGATCACTTTCAACCCAAACACGTCCACCATGCGCTTCTACCAACGTTTTGACGATGGATAAACCGACTCCGGTGTCACCAATCCCCTGGATGAGGGCATGCTCTGCTCTGTATCGCCGGTTGAAAACACGGTTCAAATAGTCTGGTTCAATACCGCCCCCAGCATCCGTTACCTGAATTAGTAAAAAGGCATCTTGGGCAGTTTCTTCTTTGACGCTAACTTCCATCTGGATTGTGCCTTCGGTTGGACTGGCTAAACCGGCATTTTGAAGCAGATGGACCAGAATTTGTTGAAAAGCATCTCGATCCACGCAAACTTTGGGCAATTCGTTGGGTAGGTCAACCAAAAGATTGATACTTTTTTCGCGCATTTGCGTGCTGGTTTCAGCGATGGCCTGATCGATAATACTATCCAGATCGACAGGTTGCGGAATCAATTCAAGTCGGTCCTTGCTAAAGCTGGCTACTTGAAGCAAATCGTCTAGCAGATTGCGCATCCGCTCGATGGATGCCTTAATCCGTTCAAGAAATTTTCGCTGCAGCGCACCAAGAATTCCAGCAGATTCATTCAGCATTAAATCGGTGTATCCCAGGATTGAGGATAAGGGTTGGCGAAGTTCCTGAACAATTGCTGCTACCACTTCATGGGTGTCATCCGTAGGTTGTATCGCTGAGTCAGGCTGCTGTTGAAGCGTAATGAGTTTCATGTTGGCTTCAGCCAGTGCATTGGTCTGGCGGGCAAGTTCTTCTAGAGTCATACGCAGCTCAGTTTCCAGATGGACTTTATCCTCGTTTGGAGCTGCGCTTTCTTGTAATCTCGCCAGGGCTTCACGGAGCATTATGTTTTCATTTTCTAATTCATGCTGTACTGCGACCAGCGATTGGATTTCAACATCAGGTTGGTTTGGGATGGAAATTAATCTGGCATTATCCAGTTGTTTTTGTAATTCATGCCGGGAGGTTTCTGAAGATTCTAGTTCTGTGCGAAGCTGTTTGATTGATTCCAATAAATATTCTTGATCATTCATTGGAATCGCTTGAGAATTCATGGATTCGAATAATTTATTTGCGGTTTCTGCAATCGATTGTAAATAGGTTTGATCATCCATATTCCAGGCGTAATTTGAATATGGGGTCATCAGGACGATCCCAGACC
>JAJUJY010000262.1 GCA_029265085.1 Chloroflexota bacterium | reverse complement strand
TTTCGCGGCACAACCGTGCTTGGTTTTGATGTGATCCGTTCAAGCTATGGGTTTTTCCCAAGTTTCTTGGTCGAAGTCAGTGAGACCAATGTGCAGAAAAAAATCAAAGCCTTGGCGGAGTATAAAACGTATACATCTCGCTATTACTTTGATTCAGAAATCACCCGTTCGACACTCATTCGATGGGGCGCCATTTGTGAGAGGCCGTATGCAGAAGGGTTTGACATTTTGCGCATAGTTGGTTCGTTTGGCTGTGTTCCGCAACAGTAATTAAATTCTGAAACAAAAACAGCGCATCCGATTTTGGAATGCGCTGTTTTTTATTTTTGATCATGATGTACTATTCTACCGGTATTCCGATTTGAATATCGTCTCCTACAACACGAACCGGATAACTGGGAGTATCCTTTACAGCCGGTAAGCGAGTAGCTTTGCCCGTGCGCACATCAAATTTCGCCCCGTGGCGGGGGCATTTCACCTCAAAACCATCCAGCTCGCCATCGCCTAATGGGCCATCATCATGGGTGCAGACATCACCAATGGCAAAAAATCGACCGGCGATATTAAACACCACAACAGGCTCATCCCCAATTTCCAGAAAAAGGCGCTCACCGTTGGGTAGATCTGCGGTTGCAGCGACCGTAATGTAATTATATTTACTCTCCGGATTTTCGCTCATGCGACCCTTCCACAAACCTAGTCTTCTACCAGAGTATCACTCGCCTCACCCAGGCCATATACACCGGCCTTAAGAACTTTAAGGGATAACAATGCGCATTTTAAACGCACCGGGCCAAGCTCAATGCCTAACAAATCAAGGATTGTTTGTTTATTCATTGTCTTGACTTCATCCAGAGTCTTTCCAATAACCGATTCAAGCAGTAAATCTGCCGAAGCCTGCGATATGGCGCAACCATGCCCGCTGAATCCAGCTTCAGTGACCTTTCCAGATTCATTTACCCGCAAATCTATGCGAATATGGTCACCACATAAAGGATTTTCATCCTCGAATGAAATATCATGGGGGTTCAATTCCCCGCGATATTGCGGGTCTTTATAACGTTCTATAATTACTTCACGATATAGATCATCCATTGGTAGTATTTCCCAGAATTTTTATGATTTTAACCAAACAACTGCATTACTTTGATAAGCGACTGTACCAATTGGTCAACTTCGGATTTGGTATTGTATAAATAGAAGCTTGCCCGGGTGGTTGCAGGAATTTGATACTTATCATGCAAAGGCATAGCACAATGATGTCCTGCCCGGACGGCAATGCCGTCACGGTCTAGAAGTTGAGCAACATCATGCGGGTGAACTCCGGGCAGGGTAAAACTGGCTACAGCCCCCTTCTGCTCAGGCGAAGGACCAAGCACTTTCAATCCTGGCACTTCCTGCAATTGATCCAGAGCATATGAGATGATTTCATGCTCATGCCGTGCAATTGCATTCATACCCAATGATTCCAGGTAATCCACAGCCGCGCCAAAACCAACCGCTTCCGCAATTGCTGGAGTGCCCGCCTCAAACTTATGAGGCAAATCATTGGGAGCGTAACTGCGCAGGTAAACCTTTTTGATCATATCGCCGCCGCCAAGAAATGGGGGCATTTTTTCCAGGATGGCTTCTTTCCCATAAAGAGCACCAATACCGGTTGGACCGCACATTTTATGCGCAGAAAAAGCCAGAAAATCGACATCCAAATCGCGCACATCCACCGGCAAATGCGGAACCGATTGAGCACCATCCACCAGGGTTAATGCCCCAGCTTGATGCGCCATTTCAATAATTTGCTTGGCTGGTGTAATCGTCCCCAACACATTGGACATTTGTGTAAACGCCACAAGCCTTGGTTTACGCTCCAGAAGGGCTTGATAAGCTTTCAAATCCAGTAAGCCATCTTCCCCAACAGGGATAAATTCAAGCTGCAAGTCTTTCTCTTGAGCAAGCATCTGCCAGGGAACCAAATTCGAATGATGTTCCATTTCGGTAAGAACAATCAGGTCCCCACTTTGCAGATTTTTTCTGCCCCAAGTGAAAGCAACCAGGTTGATTGCCTCCGTTGCGTTCCGGGTATAAATCACCTCGCGCGGACTTTTGGCATTAATAAAACGGGCAATCCGTTGGCGCGCAGATTCGTACAATGCAGTGGCTTCTTCTGCCAGGGTATGAACACCGCGATGAATGTTCGCATTGGACTTTTGATAATAATCATCCATCGCCTGAAGAACCTGGGCGGGTTTTTGAGCTGTCGCTGTAGAATCAAGATAGACCAACCGAACTCCAGGCCGGACCTCTCGTTCTAATACAGGAAAGTCTTGACGAACGCGTTGAATATCAAGCGTTTTAATTTCTGTAGTTTCCATTAATGGGTTACCTCAGACGTTTTATTCTCGTCAAATCAGGGTTATTCGTTCGCCACTTCTGCTTTGGAAGTCCGGCGTTGGTGCGGCACACGAATATGAGGTGAATTCACTGGATACCAGAGAATGTGATCCGGCACCATCCATCCATCCGTTAAAAATACATTTGAACGGAATTGGACAGCAACCATTTTTAAATCGACCTGAACCACAATCCCTTTCAACCAACCCCTGATGCGTTGACCACTTTTTTCATGGTCACAGAAAACTTCAACGGTATCGCCAACTTCATAAGAAGACTCTGGATCGGGGGGAAGCATGAAAGGTGCTTGCGCCATAGGGTTTACTCCAACTTTTTTATCAATTTCCAAATTTTTGTATATTTTATCATAGGCAAAATGGCTTCACAGCTTTAGCAGACCGCCAATTTTACCTTTTATAAACAACAATCAACAAAATTTTCGCCAGCAAATGATCAATCAAACGCTCAATTTTGGGTCAAACAAAAAATTCATGAGCCGGTAATCAACCGGCTCATGAACTGGTTGACTATCCTTTGTAACCCATCATTTTCTGATGGATCGCTTCCTGAAAACGTTCGCGTACCCCTTCAAACGGGATCCGCTGCATGATCGGATCAAAAAAGCCTTCGACAATTAAACGTTTGGCTTCAACAGCTGGAATTCCACGGCCCTGCAAATAAAAGATCTGCTCAGGATCAATTTTTCCAACTGTCGCACCATGCGTGCAGCGAACATCGTCCGCCAGAATTTCCAACCCAGGGATTGAATCAGCTCGAGCATTTCGGCTGAGCACCAGGTTGCGATTTGCCTGGTAACCATCTGTTTTCATCGCTCCAGGAGCCACGTAAATCATACCCTGCCAGACAACCCGGCTGGTACCGAGAAGCGCACCCTTAAACAATAGATCGCTTGTGGCGTTTGGCGCGAGGTGATTTTGTTGAGAATCATAATCCAGGTGTTGGCTGCCGTCCGTGAAGTAAAAACCAGACATGCGCCCTGTACTGCCCCGCCCAATCAGGTCAAGATCAGCAAAGTTTTTCGTCAGTTTTCCGCCTAATGCCCCAAATACCCAATCCAGATTCCCATCCTGCGCAACCTGTGAGCGCTCATGGGTGAAATTATATACATTTTCACCCCAGGATTGCAATTCCACAAAGCGCAGATTAGCCCCTGAGCCTACATGGACCTCTACCAATCCGGCATGGAACGTCTGACCATCCGTTTCGGTTGGGGATGCATACTCATGAACATAAGTTGCTGATGCGCCATCTTCCAACCAGACTAAAATATGGGAGATATGCGCCAGATTGGCTCCCGGCCCCCACAAAACACTATGCAGCGGCTGATCCACCTGCACGCCCCGGGGAATATACAACAGTACGCCGGTTTGCGCCAAAGCACCAGCTAAAGCCGCAAATTTACCTTCTTCGGGCTTCACTACCTTGCCAATTACCTTTTCCAATAATTCCGGGTAACGCATCTCGGCAGTTTGCAGATCGGTAAAAATGACTCCGCGGGCAGTTAATTCATCAGAAAGGCGGCTTTGCGCTCCGCCCGGCATCAAAATAATTTCTCCCCCGTGATTATCCCCTGCGATTGGTTTTAACAGGGAATTTGGCAGAGGAGCTAAATCAAGGTAGGCATCTTTTTCTGGCAGATGGAATTGATCTGCCTGCAGCCCGCGCACATCAGTTCGCCGCCAGGCTTCATCACGTGTCGTTGGCATCGGCAATGAGGTAAAAACCTCCCAACTGTGCTGCCGGTAATCAGCTAACCCTTTTGATAATCCATTCGTTCGGACCAAATCAGCAGTGAAAAGGAAATCCTTTTGAACAGCTTCTTCCCGTCGTCTGGCTCGTGTAACTATTTTCGGTGTCTCGTTCATAAAACGTTATATCCTTTGTGATTCCGCTTTGCTTGGTTGATCGAC